>JAXMKZ010000041.1 GCA_034370385.1 Coriobacteriia bacterium | reverse complement strand
GGCTACGAGATGGTAATCTCGGACGGAAAGGGATACGCACCACCAGCCGGGCATCTGATGCCGTTCTCGACGCGTCAGCAGCTCCTCGCGATGTTCAATCCCTTGAACTGAGAGTAGACCCCCCAAATCCTTACGCGCTCCTCGTCAATAATTGTCTGGCGCTTCCCAAAGAACCCATGTATACTCGCCACGCGGGCCGAAGAAGTCGGTTCGTATGTCTGCGGCGCGACAACCGCTTACAGGCGGAAATCGCGTCGCTTGTTATTTGCCCCGAGGGGCAAGAGATTGGATTGGTTTTCATGGCTGAAGGAACAGTAAAGTGGTTCAACCCGGACAAGGGCTACGGCTTCATCGAGCAGGAGGGTGGCGACGATCTGTTCGCGCACTTCAGCGAGATCCAGGGCGATGGCTTCAAGACCCTCGATGAGGGCCAGGCTGTCACGTTCGAGGTCGGCACCGGCAAGAACGGCAAGGCTCAGGCGCAGAACATCCGCAAGGTCTAAACACCTGCGATAGCTTGTGCACCGCGAGGCGGTCCTTCGGGACCGCCTCGTTTGCGTTCTGGGGACGGATTCGGCGGCTTAGGCTTATAGGACGTGTTGGTGATTCCGATGCGCGCGCCGCATGGCCCTCAAGCGATATTCCTGGCCGCGTATTGATTTTTTAAATTGTCTGATTGACTTTATTGATTGCTGGGTAGAGAATCCCTATCGGAATCAATCCGAGGGAGGTTCTCGATGACACATGGATGGCACGATCTGACGGATCTCGTCGGCGGCAGAGAGTTCGCCGTCACCGAGGTCCGCCTCAAGGACGATGGCATCGCCATCTCAGGCGAGTTCGATATGCCGCCCCTGGCCCGGCTGCGCTACGAAGACCAGATCTTCGTGACCGAGTTCATCCGCAGCCACGGCTCGATCAAGCACATGGAGAAGGCGTTCGGGGTGAGCTACCCCACCATCAAGAACCGACTCAACCGGATTGCCGAACAGCTCGAGCTCGTGCAGGTCGATCGCGTGCCCACCTTCGAGGCATCAGCCGAGATCCTCGACCTGCTCGAGCGCGGCGAGATCACGGCCGAGGACGCTGCCGAGAGGCTCAGGCGATAGCGATGATCCTTCCGCCGTACGTCATCGACGTGAGGGTTCGCGAGCAGGGCAAGCGGGGCTTCCGGATATGGCTGCCCTTCGTCCTGCTGTGGCCGCTGCTCTTCGCCATCGTCGGACTGGCGCTCGTCGTGTCGGCCCTGGTCGACCTCGTGCTTCTCTTGGCCGCGCAGCCCTACCACCACTACACGGCGTTTCTTTTGGGCATCGGACAGCTCGTGGCCGAGACCCGAGGCACCTGTGCCTACATCGTCGCACCCGACGCGCTCGTCGACATCGAGATCTACTAGAGAGGAAGCTGAGAACCATGAGTGAGGACCGCAAGCGCATTCTGGACATGCTCGCCGAAGGCAAGATCACCGCATCAGAGGCCGACCTTCTGATCGACGCGTTGGGTGCGGACGACGAAGCGCCCGCCGCCGTAGCCCCATCGGTTTCGGCCGACTGGCCGACCGGCCCCGCCCCTGAGGGAACGGTCCCCCGCTTCATGTACGTGAAAGTAAGCGGTGGCAAGGATACGGTCGACGTGAAGATCCCCCTCGCCGTACTTCGCACGGGGCTGAAGCTGACGTCACTCATCCCGCCGCAGGCCATGGACCAGATCAACGAGTCCATGGGCGAAGCCGGCATGTCGATCGACTTCAACAACCTGAAGCCTGAGGATATCGACGATCTCATCGAGAGCCTGCGAGAGATGGAGATCAACGTGAATGCGAGCGAGGGCGACAACGTGCGGGTGTTCTGCGCGTAGCGGGGCCCGCGACACGCCCGAGACGGGTACCATGGGCGTGCGCCCACACGCGGCGGCGCACGAGGGAGGAATCCGTGCTCGAGGTCATCGTATTCGCATGCGGAGCGTCCCTGATGGCGCTTGAGTTCATCGCGGCGCGTCTGTTGGCGCCAACACTCGGGAGTTCTGTGTTCGTCTGGGGCGCGGTGATCTCCATCGTCATGGTGGCGCTGTCACTGGGCTACTGGGCGGGCGGGCAGATCGCCGACCGCTTCGGGTCCACGCGCACCCTCGCGCCCGTCATCGCAGGCGCGGGGCTCTTCACCGTCCTCGTGCCGCGCCTCACCGATCTCGTGCTGCCGCTCGTCGCGGGGCTCGGCGCACGAACGGGCTCGCTCGTGGCCTCAGCGATCGTGTTCTTCGCGCCCGCACTGCTCCTGGCCATGGTGTCACCGCTCGGGGTGCGGCTCGCGGCCGGTGACCGGGTCGACCACATCGGGCGCTCCGCCGGGCAGCTCTACGCCATCTCGACGGCAGGCAGCATCGTGGGCACCATCGCTACGGCGTTCTGGCTCATTCCGCTCTTGTCGCTTGACGGGCTCGCCGTCGGAATCGGCTTCGTGTTGTTCGCGGCCGCAGGGTTCGCTCTGCTGCTCCCACGCCGCTACGGCGATGACGTGCCCAGCGGGGCCCCGGCACCCTCGGCTCGGCTCGCCGTGCTGGCCATCGCCACGATCGTCGCAGGCGTCGTTGCGGGCGCGGTCTCGCTCATCGGCCCCGCGGCCGCCGTGCCGGGGACGAAGGCTGGCGAGGAGGTCATCTACCGCAAGGACACGGCGTACCACCGCCTCGTGGTCACCGAGGACAACGCCGAACGCCACCTGAGGTTCGACCGCAGCCACCAGAGCGCGATGTACCTCGACGATCCGTACGAGACGAGCTTTCACTACCCGCAGTACCTACACCTCGCCCTCGCGGCCAAGCCGGACGCCAAGCGCGTGCTCATCGTGGGGCTCGGCGGCGGATCCCTCGTCAAGCGCATGTGGCGCGACTACCCGCAGATGCGTATCGATGTCGCCGAGATCGACCCCATCGTCGTCGACGTCGCCTACAGGTACTTCGAGCTGCCGCGCGACGAGCGCATCACCGTGACCGCGGAGGACGGGCGGCGGTTCCTCGCGGCGACGGACACGCGCTACGACATCATCGTGATGGACGCGTACTACGCCGACGCGCTGCCGTCACACCTGGCCACCGAGGAGTTCTTCCGCGAGGTGGCGGCGCACCTGACCCCCGACGGCGTCGTCGCCTACAACGTGATCGGCGCGGTCGACGGCGAGCGCAGCAAGCTGTTCCGTAGCATGTACCGCACCGTCGGTCTCGTGTGGCCCCACCGATGGGTGTTCCCCATCGGTATCGGGGAGGACTACGCGACGGAGACCAACCGCAACATCATCGTGCTCGCCACGAACGGCTTGGGTGACCGCGATGAGCTGCTCGCACGCATCGCCGACCGCGTGGGTGGAACGGTCACCGTCAACGACTACGATCGGTTCGGCGAGGATCTGTACGAAGGCCGGATCGAGACCGATGACGTGCCGGTGCTCACCGACGCCCACGCACCGACCGACTCGCTCATCGAAGTGAACTGAGCGCGAGGCAGTCCGGGCGGCTACCTGGTCGACTACTTCGTTCCCCATGAGTCGCCCTTGCGTCAGCACCGAACAGCCCGGATACACGCTGACGACTACCCTTCGCCGCCCTGCGCGCCCGCATTCACGATCACCGGCATCTTCGCCTTCCAGCGCTGCCAGGCGACATCATCGGTCGTGAGCTCGCACATGAAGTGCGCGACGTTGGCCATGTTGGTCCCGTCGGGCTTGAAGATGCTGCTCACGAGTTCATCGTGCAGCCGGTACTCGGTGACCTCGCCATCGAGCAGCGTGTCGGGGCGGACGGCCACCCACTCGACTGCGGGGGAGTCTTCGCCGATCTGTCCGACGAGGAAGTCGGCAGCGCGCTGGTTGTCCCGGGCAGGCGGCATCAGTACGCATAGCAGCCCCAAGAAGAGCCGCTCGCCGGATCCGCGGCGCGTGTCCGCATTCGCCGGCTGGTTCACAGAAACGGTGCTCATGAGGATGAGGCGCACCGGCTTAGCGGGGCGCATGGCCGCGATGGCCCGGGCGAGGTTCGTCACGGCGCGCGTGACCAGCGAGTACGGCGGTCCCAGGATGCCGCGCACACTGATGGTATGGCCGAGGCACGAGATCACCGTGTCGCAGCCCTCAAGGTGGCGCTGCAGCTCCTCGCCGGAGAGCGAGAGCAGGTCGGCCTCGACGACGGTGAGCAACGGGTCGCTCGCCACGCCCTGGGGCAGACGCGTGGCCGAGCGCACGATGGCGCGCACGGCGACGCCGCGCTCGAGCAGTTGAGCGAGCACCCGGCCGCCGGTGCGGCCGGTGCCGCCGACGAGCAGGACGGTGGGTTGCGAGGTCATGATTCCTCCCCCGGATACTGAAACACGTCGTCGAGCGGTACTCCGAACACCCGGGCGATCCTGAATGCCACCTCAAGAGAGGGCGAGTAGCGCCCTTGCTCGATGGCGATGATCGTCTGGCGCGTCATACCGACCTTGTCGGCCAACTCCGCCTGCGTCATCTCGCCGTTGGCGAACCGGAGCGCCCGGATGCTGTTGGTCACCTTCGTCGGCTTGACCATAATCAGAAGCCCCTGCGATAGGCGGCCAGCGCGACCAGCGATGAAACGATCGACCCCAACAGGAACGCCGCGTACAGCGCGTTCGCGATCCAGAAGTAGTCGTACTCGAGCATCGTCATGCCGAGCACGATGACCGCCCCCGCCGAGGACACGTAGTACCCGACGCGCGCCCCTCGCCGACTGATGTCGACATCGCGTTCGTCGGTCCGACCGATGTCGTCGAGCTCCGGCTCGCCGCCGCTGATCTCGGCGGATACCGCCGAGGCGATCGCGGTGCCGATTGCGGTACCGATGGCCCCGATGATCGTCAGGATGATGGTGGCCACCACCGCGATCACCAACGGGGCCTGGTACGCGATCTCGGCGGCCGGCACCTCACCCAGCTGGCTGAGCACGACCCAGTAGTACACGGCCGAGACGAGCGTCGTGACCACTACGGCCACCCACGTTGTCTTCTCTTCGAACGTCATGGCTGATGCCCTCCTCGATGTCAGATATGTTTGACATACCCGACTGTAAAGCGATTCAGACACCATGTCAAGTATTCTTGACTTCCTCGGCTGCGCGCAGAGGGCGCAGGCTGTCTTTCGTGACGGCGAGCACCACGGCGATGAGTCCCCCCGATCGCGCAGCGTGTGTCGCGCCGCATCTCAGCGATCAAGCCGCGTGGAGCCGCACCGTGAACGTCGACCCCTCGCCCGGCGTGCTGACAAGCGCCACAGAACCCCCGTGGCTCTCGACGATCACCTTGACGATAGCGAGCCCCAGCCCCGTGCCACCTGTACTTCGCGAACGGGCCCTGTCCACCCGGTAGAAGCGCTCGAAGACCCGCTGCTGATCCTCCGCGGGGATACCGATTCCGTCGTCGGTGACACGAATCTCGACCCACGGCGCGCCGTCCGAACCGGCCGCTCGTTCGGCGCTCAGCACGACGTGGCCCCCGGCACCGGTATAGCGCACCGCGTTCTGAATCAGGTTGCCCACGACCACAGCCAGATCGAACTCGTCGCACGCGACGCGCAAGCCGCCGGGCACGTGTGCCTCGAGGGACAACCCCTTCGCCCTTGCCACGCCCCTGATGTCCTCGATCTTCGCGGCGACGACCTCGCCCACATCTGCGGGCTCGATCGACTCGTCGGCAGGCAACGTCTCGGCCCGCGAGAGCGTCATCAGCTCGCCAGTGAGGTGCACAAGCCGATCGACCTCGGAGCCGAGGCGCTCGACGAACCCGTCCACCGCGCTTGGGTCCTCGCGCATCGCACGAGGAATCGTCCGGGCAAGCAGCGACAGCCCGGTGAGAGGGGTCTGAAGCTCGTGAGCGACATTGGCGACGAAGTCTCGCTGCATGCGCTCGGCGGCGCGCTGGGCGGTGACGTCCCTGAGCATGACGAGTATTGCGATGCGCTCGCCCGAGCGGTCGTGGAGCACTGAAGCCGTGGCCTCGACCCACAGCCCGGGAGCGAACTCAGCGAGCGCTGTCGCTGTGTCCGCAGTGAGCAGCCCCTCGCGGATTCTGAGTATCGTCTCGAGCTGGCGCGGGAAGGCCTCGTCCGAGGTCTTGCCCATGATCACCCCTGAGGCACCGGTCATGCGCATCGCGGCAGGGTTCGCATCGATGATGCGCCGGTCCGCATCGTAGACGACCACTCCTATAGGCAGCTGCTCGATCACCTGGTCCCGCGCGATCGGAACCAGCCGGAACAGGCCCAGGCGCGTCAGCGCGAACAGCATCAGCGCCCCTGACACCGTGAACGAGAACGGCACGGAGTTCACACGCGGAAGCAAGTCGACACCGGCGAACTGGAGGGCGAAGTGCACGATTGGCAGCAGCAACGCGAGCAGGAGCACGGCCGCCTGCGCCCGATGCGGAGGCCGCCGGAGCAGGTGGATCACGAGCAGCCCCACTGCGAACAGCATCAATCCGTATGAGTAGGCAACCTGGAACAGTGCGACGGGCGTGGTCGAGCTGAACTTCATCGCCGGCTCGATACCGCCGAGATACAGTCCATGCCACGGCTCGGTCACCATCACCAGCCAACACCCGATGGGTACGACGGACACCGCGACGAGCGTTCGCGCGGTGAGCCAGGCATCTCTGCCTGTGTAGCTCAGCACCAGAATCAAGATCGCGATGGGCGAGAGAAACAGCCCGACGTTGCGAACCGCGAGCCAAGCCAGCGAGGGTGTGTGGTCGGTCAAGATCCACTGAAGCGCGAGCGTCCCGGACCACATCGCGTGTGCGAGACTGAGGAGCGCAAGGCCGAGCGACCCAGGCGCCGGACGGCGTCGCCACGCCGCCACCCCGACAGCCAGCGAGACAGCCGTGGCAGCGACGAACACCACCGCGTACGCGACATCCGAACTCACGAACCTGCCTCCGAGTCGAGCCGGTAACCCACGCCGCGCACGTTCTGGATCGTGACAGGCGCGCGGACCTGTTCGAGCTTCGCTCTCACGTGCCGTACGTGGACGTCGAGCGTGCGCGAGGCTGACGAGTACCCCTGATGCCACACCCTCCGCGTGATCTCCTCGCGGCGAAACAGGTGTCCCGGCTGTGACACAAGAAGCTCGAGCAGTCCATACTCCTTGGGCTTGAGGAAGACCTCGCCTGCTGTAGTGGCGAGCACGTGCGAATCGGGGTCCAGGCGCATCCCGACAACGCTCACTGCACCCTCTATGCGGCCCGAAGAGGTGTCGGATCTGCGCAGGCGCGCAGCGATGCGCGCCAAGAGCTCGTCAAGGTCGAAGGGCTTGGTGACGAAGTCGTCCGCGCCGCTGTTGAAACCCTCGAGCATGATCTCGCGCTCAGTCCGGGCCGTGACGACGATGATCGGCACGTCGGGCTTGACCCGGGATATCTCGCAGCTGACGGTCATTCCGTCGAGTTCCGGAAGCATGAGGTCGACGAGCACCAGGTCCACCTCTCCGCTCAACGCGGACAGCAGGCCGTTGCGCCCGTCCGATTCGAGCCGAACCTCGTAGCCCGCCTGTCGAAGGTTGTATGCGAGCAGCTCGGCAATAGTCGGATCGTCTTCGATTAGCAGAAGTCGCTTGGCGTCCACGTCGTCACCTCGATGTGAAGCATACGGCCGATCGTCGACACGTTCGCGTGTCGTGCCGAACTTTAACGATTTGGCGGCTGAGTGTTAACGACTTCGTCCCGATTATCTCTGTGTTGTGTTGCATCCGGCGTAGGAGGTACCCCGCATGTTCGGAAGAATCGGCATCGCCCTTAGGACGATGCTCGTCGTCGCCTTGGTGGCCAGCGTTCTGGCGCTGCCGGCGACGGCGAGCGCCTTACCACCCGCAGAGCAGACCATCGATAACGGCATCCTCAGGCTCGCCGTGACGCCGTCCGGCGGACCGAAGGTCTACGTCGATCAGGACGGTCCCGCCGGACCCATGGGGTGGGTTCACCAGTACTACGGTGGAGCTGGCTGGGGTAGCGTCCTGTGGCTTGGGACGACCGCATCCTACACAAGCGGCTACCGCACCGGCACGGCACCAGGCGGGGTGTTCACCGCCGTGTCGAACGACATCGTGACCATCGCTGGCGGCAAACAGATCGTGACCGTCTTCGACGCCGGTACGAGCGGTATCCGAATCACGCAGACCCTCACCCTCATGGACGGCGACCGCTTCTTCACGAAATCCTGGGCGATCGCGAACTCAGGCCCCACCACGCATACCGATGTGCGGCTCTATCACGGTGGCGACACCTATTTCGGCGGAGAGGACAGCGCGTCGAGCTTCTACGACCCTGCGAAGAGCATGGTGTACGTGCGCAACAACAACTATGCGAACTGGGGGCTCATGGGCTTCTACGCGAACCCGGCGACCCCCGCGAACCACTACTTCGGCGGCCACTACAGCATCGGGAACGGCTACGCAACTGCGGGCACCGACCTGCCTGACAGTGCGAATACCGCATACACGGACGCCGGCTACTACCTGCAGTGGAACCGCGCGACGCTATCCCCCGGCGAGACCTGGCTGATCGAGGCATACGAGCTGTGGACGCCGGGTGGCCCGCTCCAGATGCTTGCGCCAGGCCCGCAGAACGCCGCACCGGACTCCACCGTGGCGCTGCCGTTCACGCTGCAGAACCTGAGCACGTCGCCGCAGGACGTTACGGTCAGTGCGAGCGACAGCAGCGGCGGCACCTGGGATGTGGACGTGGTCGGCGCGACCACGTTGACCCTCCCCGCCGGATCCGCCACCACCATCTATGTGGATGTCAACGTTCCCGACATCGCCTCCGGGTACTCGGACATCACGCTGTCTGCCACCGGTCCCGGCGGCAGCTCGAGCGCGACCACCCGGCTGACCGCGCTTGATGTCGGCGTCGACATCTCGCCGACGACGCTTTCGTACTCCGGGCGCCCTGGCGACACATCCTCCCAGACGATACGCGTCACGAACAACGGCAGCCAGCCGCTTTCGTTCGGCGCACCCAGTGCTGGCGCCCCCTTCGGGGTGGCCGCAGGCTCCGCAGGAGCGTTCACCCTGGCCGTTGGTGAGTACCGCGATCTCACGATCGACTTCTCGCCATCTGCCGACGGCGACTTCACCGGAAGCCTCTCGGTTCCGTTGATCTCTCCCGTGCTCGTGACGCTCAGTGCGCCACTGTCAGGCGAGGCCGTCTCCGACGTCACCGCGAGCTATCTGGCCGGCCTGAACGGCTCCATCGAGGGCTCAGCGACGCAGGTCGTTGCGGTTGGAGCAGATTGCACGTCCGTGACCGCGAAGGCGGATTCGGGCTGGAAGTTCAAGCAGTGGGACGACGGTGTGCTGACCGCTGAGCGTCGTGACACCAACGTGACCGCCGACATGGACGTCACCGCCGAGTTCGAGATCTCGAACGTGACCCTGTCGTATCTCGCAGCCCCGAACGGCACGGTCGCAGGATCCACGACCCAGGTCATTCAGACCGGCAACAGCGGGTCTGCGGTCACTGCGGTCCCAGCGCCAGGCTACTGGTTCACCGGCTGGTCCGACGGTGTCTCGACCGCTACGCGTAGCGATCTCGCAGGTGACAGCGACCTCACCGTGACCGCGAGCTTCGCCTACATCCCCGTCGCCCGCACCGATGAGATCGGCACCTATCAGACAACCGTGTGGATCGACGTACTGGGTAACGACGACGTCGGCGTAGGCAACGTCCTCTCGCAATCCCAGGCTGGCAATGGCACCGTCACCCGCGGTATGACAGGCCAACCCAACCTGATCGGGTACACGCCGAATGCGGGCTTCACCGGTGAAGACGGGTTCATGTACATGACGGACAGTGGCGCCATCGCGTGGGTACGCGTGTCGGTGCGCCATGCGCTGTCCGCACCGCGAGATCTAGCCGCATCGCAGGCGAGCGCCACGACTGCGCTCGTAAGCTGGAACGCTCCGGCCCACACCGGCCCCGGTCTGGGCGGATACCAGGTCGCTTGGCGCGTGGCCGGGGTTGGCGACTGGGTGTACGGCCCGAGGCTTAGCACGTCAGCGACCTCGCACTCGGTCGAGGGCCTCGCGACCGGCGTCGCCTACGAGTTCCGCGCCATCTCGCTCGGATCCGATGGCGTCGACGCGGGCTCCTCGCCCGTGAGCCTGACGCTGGGGGGCGCGGGCGATCCTGGCGACGGCGGTAGCGGTGGCGGCGGTGACCCGATTGACGTCATCGTTCCGCCGGTCACCACTGCCGGACCAACCTCCACCTCGATTCCAGTGTCCGGTCTCGAAGACGGCGATGAGACGAGCGTCACCGTGACCACGCCGGGCGCCGGCAGCGCGCGGCTCGAAGGCGCCGCCCTCGTCGTGTCACCCCGGCCCGGGTTCTCAGGGACCATGCTTGTCGAGGTCACCGTCACCCGTGGCGCCGACAGCGTCACCAAGACCGTCAGTGTCACCGTCAACCCCGGTCCGCCCCACGCGATCACCTACACGCCTGCCGGTGCGGCCAGCAGTCTGATCAAGTGGACCGGGTCGACCAATGCGAAAGGCTACCGCGTGTACGTGAACGGGCGCCTCGTCGGCACGACGAGCGCGGCCGTATCACAGCTACGCATCAACACGCTGCTCGGCCCGAACGCCGTCGTGCAGGTGCAGGCTTACGGCAACAACGGCACCGAGTCGGTCCGAGTCCGCGGCACCTATCGTGCGGCGCATGACGTTCGCATCGGCACCATCCGCTTCCAGGGTGACTCCGCGACGCTGACGGCATCAGGAAAGCGCGAACTGCGCAAGCTCGCGGCGCTCGTGAAGGCCCAGGGTTTCAAGACCGTGGTGGTCGACGGCTTCACGGCCGGGGCCGCACCAGGCGGCGCGGCGTTCCGGGCGAGGCTGTCGGCCCAGCGCGCACAGAACGTACGGACCTACCTGCTCGCTGAGTTCCGCAGACTGGGCGTGAAGGTGAATGTGGTCGCCAGCGGCAGAGGCAACTCCTCGCCGATCGGCTCGAACCTGAGCGAGGCGGGTCGCGTGCTTAACCGCCGGGCCGAGATCAGTATCCGCTAGCGGCCCCTCGTACGTGCCCCAGGACGGCCCGTTCGGCATCGCGCCGGGCGGGCCGTCTTTCTGTGTGCTCCCCCGTAAAACGCGAAGGTGTCCCCCCGTGATTCGCCTCAGGCGAAGCCGAACAGCGGCGGGAACGCGACGACGACGATCGCGGCCCACAGCGCGTACACCGGCAGGTAGCGCATCTGCCAGCGCTCGACGGGCGCGAAATCGCTTCTTCTTCTCAAGAAGCGCGACTGCAGGAACACCGACCACGTCAAGTTGACGAGCAGGATGAGGTTCAGACCAAGCGCGGCGGTCCTGTTCGCACTGAACCCGTACTCGGTCAGGCGGCTGGCGATGTTGAGCAGGGCGAACACATCCACGCCCAACGCGCAGCCGACAAGCACCACCTGAATCCAATCGAACAATCCCGGCTCGGCGAGCGGGTCGCGTGATGAGATCCCGTAGAGCAGCAGGGCGAGCACCAGCACCAGGAGCAGGTCGAAGAGGATGAGCACCTCGCGCTCGATATCGATGAACCCGCGCGTCCCGATGACGCCGGCCAGCAGCGCCACGAGCATCACCGCGAACAGCGGCGTGAACACGCGCGCCAGCATGGGCGCCATCCCGCTGACGAGGTTTCTGCGGGTCTCCACGAGCCAGGCTGCGACGATCACGGCACCCATGGCGCCGCAGGGAATCGCCCATTCCGAGATGAACACCTCGACGTCGATCCCGATCGCGCCGAACACGCCCACCGTGAGCGCGACGAGCACACCGCCGCCCAGCGCGATGAGCGCGTAGGTGACGAGCCACTCGCCCGTGAACCGCACGTACTCCATGCGCCGCACATCCGCCCTCCACGCGCCCCCGGCATGTGCAACGCCGACGGCGAGCCAGAGTGCGATCGGCAGGTGGATGGCGAGCAGGATCTCCGTTGAGCCGCCCGGCTCAAGCGGGTACGCGTTCGCGAACGCCGCGGCTGCGACGAACATCGCGGCCAGACCGGCCATGCCCTTGCGACTCAGCCCGCGCGCCCATACGAAGTACATCGCCAGGAACGGCAGCACGAACAGGCTCAGGTTGCGCGCGTAGAAGCTGCCGCTGTCGCCGTCGAGATCGAGTCCGAAGAGCGTCGGAACCTTGATGGCGACGGCCGCTGCGGCGGCGCATGCGAGCATCACCCGGAACTCAGTCACGGCGCTGCGCAGGGCGCCGGCCGACTCGGGAGCGGCGGCGGAGCCGATGTCCGCGGCGGGTGCCGCCATCAACGCGCCGAAGGCGGCACGGGCGTACTCGCGGGTGGCCTCGTCGGCGACGGCGATCCGGCGCAGCGCGATCAGGAAGGCCTCGTCGGAGTCCAGACCGGCGGCGACGAGCGCATCAACCTGCACGCGCAGGCGCTCTTCAAGCGCGTCGGCATGCGCCCCATCCGTCCCCTGAGCGATGAGGCGGGCTCGCCAACGCTCGATGTGAGAACCGGGTTCGGCCTCGCTTGACGCAGTCACGGCGGCGGGCATCCCTTCACATCGGCGCAGGTTCTCTCGGACTATCGGCCCTACTGTTGCAGCCGCCATCCAGCGCCGACAGTGACTGGGGCTGTTTCGTTACGTCGGGGCCGCGTCGCCCGCCTTGAAGCCCTGATTGCGTAACTCCTCTTCGAACTGCCGGACCACGAGAACCGCTTCGTTTCGCGCCACAGCCACCTCGTTTGCCGACCCGGCAGATGCTCTGAGGCTTGCGTAATCGACGGCTCCGGCCCGATCTGGGGAAGCGAAGTCACTCAGCACCCGCGAAATGGCCGAGACAACGAAGGGCTCATCGGCGACGGGGCTGGACGCGAACGCAGCGGCTGCCGCCGCCGGCCCGCCCTGCCACCACCTGAGCACGTAGACCAGATCGTACGCATCCTTCGCCTTGCGCCTATCCAGATACGCGTCGGCTTTGAGTGCCACGAATGGAGTCAGATTAGCGACCTGGAACTCGACACGAGAGCGGGCGCCATCGAGCAACGGGACGTCGCGAGTAACTGAGAGAGCATCCCGGAAGACCAGCTCGACGCCCCTCACGCACAGCAGCCCCACACCCCCGGCACCGGCGGGCGGCGTGACCTTGGCGCGAAAGACCGTTCCGGGGGCGGCATCGCTCACGTCACCGAGGAATTCCAGCACGACAGTCTCCCTCTCGACATCCGCGGCCCAACGCCAAGAGGCCCCATCGACTCGGCCGAAGCCGTTCCGCTTCAGGTTCGTCTCGAGCGTCGCGTATGCTCCTTGATCTTCGGACTCCAGCGCTAGGCGAAGCGCGACGTCCACATCAGTAGAGCCCACGTGGGCGGGTTGGCCATAACCGTCCCCTCGCACGATGTAGAGTGGAGCGAGTCCTCCCACGAGGCAGATCTTGTGCCGCCAAGGCTGACCGATTCCACGCATGAGCGTGCCGAGGACTCGTTCGCATCGCTCCGTCGCCGCATTGCTGTACCCGTCGACCACGTGACCCCCTAGAAGCCAATTACCGTCTCGCGAAGGTGCTCCGCCTGTTCCTCGCCCCGAGCGGGATCTGCAAGGGCATCAGCGTACATCCGGAAGACCGACACCCGACGAACGCCGTTGCAGCACTCCGATCCGACGGTGACACCCTTGTGACCCCTCATCACAACGAGATTCGACCCCTCATCGACCGGCATCGCGCCCATCCCTTTCAAGATGTGGTCGGCACGATGAGGAGTCGTGACCCAAGCCTCGAAGACTCGCACGGAGGTTACGTGGGGCGCAACCATCTGCGCGGCCGCTACGCCGGTGAACCAAACCGACAAACCCGGCGCCTCAACCGTCAACAGCCGCGACGCGGCGATCATCGTCTCCTCGGTTCCCCTGTCGAGAAGGAATCCCCTGACGATCACTTTGCGGTCCGCAGCCGCATCCCGTGCGTACAGGTCAAGAAGGCCTGCCGGGTCCGTCACTCGACGGCGCGTCGCCGGCCCCCGTCCTGAGCGCTCTAGCAGCCCATCGGACTCGAGTGAGACCACCGTGTTCTGCGCCGCCCCAAGAGACACACGTCCCTCATTGGCGAGATCGCTCACCTTCCACTCGCGCGATGGGTCGGAAAGAAGTGCTAGTGCGACGCCTCCGGCAGCGCCGCTCAGGCGCAGGTTCTTCGCTGGAGGCTCTTCTGGCGTGGGTGCCTGTTCTTGCAGGCGTATGAGGATGTTGGGCGTGAGCAGCCGCACGCGCAGGTGACGATCGTCCATGTAGTTGGCATCTGCAGAATTCAGCTCGGCCAACGCGTGCTCACTGAAGTGGCGGCCTGCAATCAAGGGTACGTGTGGCGATTCCCGCGTGCGGCGAAGCGCTTGCATTGTCTGTTGGGTCCGCCCCGAGCCCGCGTCTATGACTTGGATTCGACCGGTGTCGCCGACCGCACCATCGAGGATGACGGTGTCGCCCTGCGCCCGAAAACGACCTGCTTCGGCCTGCGTTAGGCGGTGGGCAAGCTCATCGGCGTGCGCGTTGGTGTTCATTTTCACTTCCTGTCTATTTTCACTACGCACTGAAAATAGCACAGAGATGAAAATACAGCGAGTCGCTTGAGAGGCACGCAAGATGCCTCTCTGGCCACCTACGCTTCGCCCCGCCCGCGCAGCCGGTCCACAAGCTTCAGGATTTCGTCGACAAACAGCACCGTCGAGCCCACCGCGAGCGCAACCGCCCAATCTCTGGCCGAAAGGTTGACCGTTCCGAACGCGACCTGTGCCGGCGGCCAGTACACCGCCGTCAGTTGGAGTACTACGCCGATCCCAATCCCGCCGAGAAGCAGGCGGTTGCCGAATGGGTTTTGCGTGAACACCGACTTCGTGAGCGAGCGCGTACTGAACGCGCGGAACCATTCGAACGCCACCAAGGTGGTGAACGCCATCGTCTGCGCGTACAACTGCCCCTCTGGGCCCAGGTGTGCGACGAAGTTCGCAAGCGTGCCGGCGCCGATCACCGGAGCCAGTACCACGATGCGCGTGACGTAGCGCCGTGTGAGCACCCCTTCGGCCGGCGGTCTGGGCTTGCGGCTCAAGACGTCGTCATGGCGTGGCTCGAGACCCAGCGGCACGACGGACACGCCATCGGTCACGAGATTCACCCACAGGATCATCACGGCTGTCAGCGGCAGCGGCAGGTCGAGGATGAGCGCGGCGATAATCAGCAGGATCTCGCCGAGGTTCGTGGTCAGCAGAAACATCACGACGCGGCGGAGGTTGCCGAAGATGACGCGACCCTCTTCAACGGCCGCGAGTATCGTCGCGAAGTCGTCATCGACCAGGATCATGTCGGACGACTCTTTGGCGACCTCGGTTCCGGTGATGCCCATCGAGACACCGATATCGGCCCGCTTGAGCGCCGGAGCGTCGTTGACGCCGTCACCGGTCATCGCCACGACCTCGCCGCGCTTCTGCAACGCCTTCACAATCCGCAGCTTGTGCGTTGGCGAGACGCGAGCGAACACCGCGATGCCGCCGACCCGGTCGGCGAGCTCCTCGTCAGAGGTCACGTCAAGCTCGGCGCCGGTCACGACTTCCTCGCCGTGACTGATGATCCCGGCGTTGCGCGCGATCGCCGCGGCGGTCACCGCGTGGTCGCCGGTGATCATCTTGATTTGGATTCCGGCCTTCTGGGCTGCGGCCACGGCGGCAACAGCCTCAGGACGGGGCGGGTCGAGCAGTCCCCACATCCCGACGAACACCAACCCCGACTCGGCGTCCCCGCGCTCGGCTTCTGACGCGTCGACATCGCGGTATCCGCCGGCCACGACCCGCAGTGCCTGCTCGGCCATGTCCTCGGCGGCCTGCTCGGCGGCGCGGCGGAGCTCCGGCGTCACTACAACCTCTCGACCCTCAACCAGCATCCGGTCCGATGCGTCGAGAATGCGCTCGAATGCTCCTTTGACATGCATGCGCGGGCCAGGCGCATGCGGTAGACGGTCCAAAGACGCCATGTACTTGAAGCGACTCGAGAACGGGATTTCGTCGATGCGCTCTGCGCATTCACGAAAGTCCGGGGCCAGGCCGCCCTTCTCCGAGACCGCGAGCAGTGCGCCGTCGGTAGGATTGCCTTCCACGCGCCAGCGGTCCTCGACCTCGTCGTGTTCGAGCGTCGCGTTGTTGGCCAGCGCGCCGATGGTCAGAAGTTGGATGAGTCCCGTCGCACCATCGTTGCCGCCGGCGACCGGCTCGCCCTGCTCCGAAAGCACCGCGCCACGCGGAGAGAACCCCTCTCCCGTCACGGTGAACGTGGTACCGCCGGCCCACATCCGGCTTGCCGTCATCTCGTTGCGCGTGATGGTGCCGGTCTTGTCAGAGCAGATCACCGTGGTCGAACCGAGCGTCTCGACCGCAGGCATGTTGCGCACGATGGCGTTGCGACGGGCCATGCGCTGCACGCCGACAGCCAGCACCACGCTGATCACGGCCGGCAGCCCCTCCGGGATGGCCGAGACCGCCGCAGCGACCGCGTACGTGAGCATCTGCACCGCGGGGAATCCGCGGAGCAGTCCGATGACGAACACCAGCGTGGCGAAACCGATCGCTCCGATGCCGATGAGCGTGCCCAGACTCGCGAGGCGCTTCTGCAACGGCGTCAGATCGGACTCGGCACTTTGGACCTCGTGCGCTATCTCGCCGATCGATGTCTCCATGCCGGTCGCGACGACGACGGCGCGGCCACGCCCGTCGGTCACAGCGGTCGTCATGCGCACCATGTTGCGCTGGTCCGCAAGCTGCACGGTTCCCTCGAGCGCATCAACTGACTTGCCGACCGTGTCTGACTCGCCGGTCAGCGCGGACTCGTCAATCCGCAGGTCGGACACGTCGATGACCCGAGCGTCGGCGCCCACCAAGTCACCGGTTTCGAGCATGAGGATGTCGCCGCGCACCACGTCAGCGGCGGGGATGATCTCGACGGTGCCGTCGCGCAGCACGCGAGCGCGGGGCGCAGCCATGCTCCGAAGCGCCTCCAACGAGCGCTCGGCACGCCACTCCTGGGACACACCGATAACCGTGTTGAGCACGAGTACCAGCCCGACCACGACGGCGTCGATGGGGTGTCCGGCCGCCAGCGACAGCGCGGCGGCGGCGAAGAGCATGTAGATCAGAGGGCTGCGCAGCTGCTTGAGGACCAGACTGAGTAACCCGGGGCCCTCGACGCCCTGCAGGGCGTTAGGGCCAGCCACGGCAAGACGCCGCGCAGCCTCCTGCGCCGATAACCCGTCTCGGCGAGAGTCAAGCTGTTCGAGTACGGCTTCGGGTGAGAGAGCGTACCAGAGCTGCTGGTTCGTCGCGGGTTCGGTCATGGTCATCTCCCGTCTGCGGCCGGTCGACTCATGACGGCGTGGCGCTCGCCTGCTCCTAGGAGACGACAAAGCCGCCAACCAAGGGCCGTCCCTTGGATAGCGGCCCGACTATCCGATACCTTCGAGGCGCGCGCCCTCGAACCCTGTGTGCCTATTCCTCTACTATGCCCATTCCTCCATCGTGCGGACGCGCCCGGGCAGGAGTCAGTGCCGGGTGCCGCTTGCGCATCTGTTCGGGTAATGGAGAAGGGCCGAACCCGAATCCCCGCAACCGCTAGTCCCGCGTCCAGAACCGCGAATCGCGGTACAACTCCTCCACCTTCGCGCGCGCCCAGGGCGTCTTGCGCAGGAAGTTCAGCACCGACGGGATGGTCGGATCGTTCTTCAGGCAGTTGATGCGGATTCGCTTGGCCAAGCCGGGCCAGCCGTACTTGTTCACAAGCCGTCCGAGCATCATCTCCAGCGTGACGCCGTGCAGTGGATCGCTGGGGTGTTCATCGGGCACGCGCTCACGGCTCCTACGGTCAGGGGGACCGACTCCCTCACAGGAATCGGTCCCCTCTGCGGTTCGTTCTGGCGAAGAGTTGATCTGCGCCCTCGCGACGGGGGATACCCCCTAACGGCTAACAGAGGGCGCTACACCGGTCAAGCAGCGATGCGGCCATCCCGGACTTCGACGACACGCTGAGCGCGGTCGGCAACCTCCATGCTGTGGGTGACCATGACAAGCGTCTTGCCCCGCTCGTGCAGCTCGGCCAGGATCGCGAGAACGTCCGCCTCGGACGCGCTGTCGAGGTTGCCGGTCGGCTCGTCGAGCAGTAAGACGTCGGGGTCGTTGGCCAGTGCACGGGCGATGGCCACGCGCTGCATCTGGCCACCGGACAGCTCGTTCGCGCGGGCCTTGAGCTTGTGCGCAAGGCCTACCGACTCAAGCAACTCGGTCGCCCGAACGGTCTGCTCGCGTCCGGATACCCCGCGCATCATCATCGCGACCTGCACGTTCTCCAGGACCGTGAGGCCTTTGAGTAGGTTGAAGAACTGGAATACGAAGCCGATCCGCTCTGCGCGGAAGCGCGCCAGCCGCGCGTCGTTCATGCCCTCGATGTGCTCGCCGAGCACGCTCACCGAACCCTGCGTGGGTCGGTCCAAACCACCCAGAAGGTGGAGCAGCGTGCTCTTGCCGTGCCCCGATGGGCCAACCAGACAGGTGAACGAGCCGGCATCTATGTCGAGGTCGACTCCGCGAAGCGCCTCGGTGCTGACGCCGCGGCCGTAGTAGGTCTTATGGACGTCGGTGACGCGGATGAGGTCATTCATAGCTGATCGCCTCCACAGGGGTGAGACGGGCGGCACGAAGCGCCGGGTACACGCCGGCCACCGCAGCGACGGCCACGGCACCTACGAGGATGAGCCCCATCTCGGAGAACGGGGGCGTGGCCTGGACCGAAGCCCCGCCGATGAACGCGGTGAACTCATTGCTGGCGATGTAGGGCGTGATCACGAGCGATGCGACCGAACCGACGACAAGCCCGACCAGACCGCCGACAAGCCCATAGGCCGCTGCTTCGAACAAGAAGAGTCGGAAGATGCGGGCATTGGAACTGCCCACCGACTTCAGGATGCCGATGTCACGTCGACGCTCGAACGTGGCCATGAGCATGGTGTTCACGATGCCGAATGCGGCCGTGAGGATGGCGACCGCCGCGATCACGCGCAGCGTGGTGCCGACGCTGTCGACAACGCTCAGCACCGAGGCGAGCAGCTGCTTGTCGGAGACGACCGCGACGTTCGCAGCATCGGCGATGCGCTGTGCGAACAGGTCGACCTGACTGATATCTTCGACCTTCACGGCTACGAACGAGACGCGCCCGTCGGTCTCGTAGACCTCCTGCGCCACATCGATCGGTATGAACAGGACTCCGTCGTCACGGGTCCCCGTCGCATCGAGTACGCCGGTGACGGTGAACTCAGTACCGCGCAGCGTGACCGGAGAACCCGGCTTCAGCGCGAAGGCCTCGGCGATGTCGGGACCGGCGAGAATCTCGTTCGCCCCGTCGCGAGCTGCCTCGCCCGTGGCGACCGTCCAGCCCTTCTCGGTCAGCGTGTCGGCAACGCGAATGCCGGTCACGGGCACCGGCTCGTTCTCAAGGGCAGAGCCGACGGTGAGGTACGGCAGGGTGCGGATGCCCTCGATGGCCTCGATCTTGGCGAGCTCATCGGGGGGAATCGCGTCAGGAAGCTGGTTGCCACTCAGGACCTTGACCTGCTCGTAGGCACACCAGCCCTTGGGCGTGACCACAAGGTTCGCGCCGAGGTCGGAGGCCTGCTTGTCGATCTGCGTTCGCAGACCGCTCCCCAGGCTCATCATCACGACGAGCGCCGTGATGCCCAGCGTGATGCCGGTCAAGGTGAGCGCGAACCTGCTTCGGCTTCCGAAGAGGTTGCGCAGCACGAGTCTCAGATCGCTCATGTGCCCGCCTTACCGCTTCGACACGAGTACGGAGCCATTACGCTCGATCCGCTCGACATCGAAGTACTTGCCGCTGTCAGTGGACTTGATCTCGCCGACCACCACCACGACATCCTCGAGGGCCGGGAGCGCGCCCTCATATACCGAGGCACCCGCGACGGCCGCCGTGCCGATGGGGAGCACGATCGGCAGCAGGCTGGCTGAGTTGCAGGGCGTGAGCCCACAGGTGGCGTACTCGGTCTCGTCGATGACCGCGATGCTCGAAGCGTTCGCGTCGACATTCTGGACCACGCCCCTGATAGCGATCTGCCCCGTGTAGGCTGCGGGATCGGCCATGACGGCGTTCACACCGATCGCCTCGGGGGTATCACTCGAGCAGCCCGCGAGCAGCGCCACAGCGAGCAGCATCGCTGCCGCTGGGATAAGCCGCGCCCGTCGGGAACGGCGGTTGAATCGGATCATCTCTTCTCCATTCGGGGTCAGCCGAAGCGGCTCGCCCGCGTGATAGCAGGCGTGACAGGCAACGGCAACGGGAAACGTGCTGGGGGCGCCCGAGTGGGATCAGATTCGCAGACGCGACGCGAGAGCGGGGTGCTCCGCCACCGAGATGGGAACGGCGATCGAGCGCAGCGGCGCCACTGAGAAGAAGGGCGCCATGGCGGAATGCGGCAGCGCCGCGACGATCAACACCGGTTGAGACGCAACCCCTTGCCGCGCGAAGACCTCATCGGCGCCACAATCATGGCAACCGGCCTCGGGGCACTGCAGCGCAAGCAGCGCCACCAGAACGAGCAGCGAGATCATGAGTACGGGCAACTGCAGTCTGAAACGGCTCAAGGGGCTCCGGGGGTCAGCGTCCGAGGGGTGCCGATCACGGGCGATAAAGCAAATATTGTGCCTAACCCATTCGGCGAACGACCGGTGAGCAGGCCGGGTCTTCCCCAAGCAACGATACTCCCTATCGGCTTGCTGAGCGAGCACCGGGTTTCGGCCGATGCTGTGCCCGATGTGGATAACATGAATGGAGCACCATCGGCCGCGCGGCAGGATAGAATACGTCGGAATCCCGAATGCACTGGCGGCAATGAGGGCACCGAATCGGCCTTTGCGTGCACCTCGCTCGCATGGAAACCAGGAGGAAGCTCACTCAGTGAGACCACTATTCCGCTTTGCTGCGCTTATCGGCATGTTCCTGATGGGCGCAGGCCCCGCTATGGCAGCGGTCGCCGGTTCAACCGGGGAGGCAGGAGGCGACGCAACGAGCGGCGACGTCGCCCTGCTGGTGTTCTACGTACTGGTTGCCCTCATCATCTCGTTTCTTTGCTCGATTGCGGAAGCGTCGCTTCTGAGCACGACACCCTCCTACATCGAGGGCTTGCGCGATGCGAATCCCAAGCGCGCAGATCTACTCAAGCGGCTGCGGACCGACAATATCGACAGGTCGCTCGCGGCGATTCTCACGTTGAACACCATCGCCCACACAGCCGGTGCAATCGGTGCAGGCGCCCAGGCGACCGTCGTGTTCGGCAGTGCGCTCACTGGAGCGTTCTCGGTCCTCATGACCTTGGCGATCCTGTTCCTCTCAGAAATCGTCCCGAAGACACTGGGCACGGTTCACTGGCGCACACTCGCCGAGCCGTCTGCGCATTTCACACGAGCGCTCATTGTGGTCCTCTACCCGCTGGTGATCGTATCGGAGTGGTTGACCAAGCTCATCTCGCGAGGAAAGTCTGCTCACGCCTTCAGCCGACAGGAGTTCATCGCGATGGCTGAGGTGTGCGAGGTGGACGGACAGATCGACATGAACGAGTCCCGTATCCTGAGAAACCTGTTCAAATTCTCGTCGCTCCGGGCAGCAGACGTCATGACACCGCGAACCGTCGTCACAGCGCTGCCCGGCGACATGACGGTTGCCGAAGCGAAGTCCACAGCGACGCAGATCGCGTTCTCACGGCTGCCGATCTATGGAGAGAGCATCGACGACATCAGGGGATTCATCCTCAAAGATGAGCTCTTCATGCTCGAGCCAAGCGATGGGACCCGAACTCTCAAGTCCCTGAGTAGAGACATCTCGGCGGTGCCTGCGAGGATGCCGCTGTCCACGTTGCTCGAGTTCCTTCTCGAACATCGGGAGCACATCGCGCTAGTGGTTGACGAGTACGGCGGGACGAGCGGCCTCGTGACGCTCGAGGACGCGGTCGAGACGCTGCTGGGCGTCGAGATAGTCGACGAGACGGACAGCCACGACGACATGCAGGCCATGGCGCGGCGCCCGGCAGAGGAACGCGGCTAGACGTCGCGGACGGGGGTCGACACTGACTAGTGCGCGAGCCGCAAAGCCTCGTCGCTCAGGCAGGGGATGCCCAGTCAACTTCGGGCTGCGTGTGCTTCGCGCAGCGGCCCCAGCCACCTCATCGGTGACCGGGGCCGCATCAGATCGAGGCCCACTTGAGAGCACGCTCCACACATCGTTCGGGCAATCAGGCGCACCAATGGTCGGAGCAATGCAATGCCATAGGCGCACGACAAGACGCATGGGGCGTTGTGGCGTCTACCGTAGCCGGATACTCACCGTCCTGGGCGAGGTCGACGTCTTGAACCCGGGCAAAGCGGGCACGACTGCCTTGTAGGTGTAGACGCCCTTCACCATGCCGGGCTTGAAGTAGTACTTGTACCGCCATGCTGCCGACCCGTTGGGAAGCCGGTATACCGTGCCCTTCGCCAGGTAGGTCCAGGTTCTCTTCCCGGGCTTCTTCACATAGACCACAATGCTCTTGCCGATGAGGCTTGTCGGCGTGACCGCACCGGATAGGGTGGGGGCGTTGCCGATTCTGGCGGTGGTGGCGGTGGTCTTGATGGTGATCGAGGTGGCCAGCGGCGCCCCGGACCAGTTCAACTCGTGGGCGAAGATATCGGGGGCACGATTCTCATCCACCGACACGAAACGGTCATAGCTTCCTTGGAAGGCCACGACCATCCCGTTTGCGGAGATCACTGCCTCCGAGCTCGCGTCCCCGGAATCGGGCGGTGCCTGCGCACCTGATGAGCTCACGCTCACACGCATCAGAGCGCCGGTTACACAGTCCCTGACGTAGCAGTCCGCCTCGCCGTTCGTGTCGGCCGCGACGAGACCGTCCGCTGCTCCGAAGGCGACGAAGCGACCGGTCGAAGAAAGCGAGTTGCCACCGCCGCCCTGGGGCGCCTGGGCCCCCGACGAGGTCAGGCTCACTCGGGTCGTGGCGCCCGTGACGCGATCGTGGACGAAGACGTCGGAACACGCGTTCGTGTCATTCGCCACAAGATTGGATGCCTCGGAGGTGAAGGCCACGTAGCGTCCATCGGCCGAGATGGAAGGCGCTTGGCAGTAGGGGTCTATGGCCTGGCCTCCGGCGGAGTTCACGCTCACGCGGGTCGTCGTGCCGGCGACGAGGTCGCGCACGAACACGTCGGTACCCGCATCATCGTCGTCGTTTCCGTTCGTATCGTTCGCTACGACCAGATTGTCGTCTGAGCGATACACGACGTAGCGACCATCTCCGGAGATCTCGGGATCACTGCCGTGCCCGGGGTAGATCTCGTCGGCTCCCGGACCCAGCTGCGAGTCCACGCTCACAAGGGTCGTCGTACCCGCGATGCGGTCGCGGACCCAGAGGTTGCCGCCGGACAACTCCTCGGGGTCCGTGCCGATAGGCATGCTCCAAGTCTCGAAGGCCACGTAACGGCCATCGGCGGAGATGGACGGGGTCGAGGCACCCACAGCTCGCAGTCCGGCCGAGTTCAGGTTTGCTAGGGTGGTGACACCCGTCAGTCGGTCGAAGACGAGGATGTCCGCATTCTTTGTATCCGCGTCGTGTGTCTCGTACGCGACGTAGCGTCCATCGGAGGATACGGACGGATCACTGGCATCCATCTCCGCATTCGCGCTGCTGATGCGCGTGGTCACCCCATTGAGGCGGTCGCGAAGAAAGACATCCCGCGTGTCGCCCGTATCACCCAACACGAGGTTCGGGTTTTCGGACACGAACGCTACCCAACGGCCGTCAGCCGAAATCGCCGGCTCCCTGCTCCCACCGCCCTGATTGCCTACGTAACCCGCCCGGTATACGCTCACCATCGTGGTGATCCCCGCAGATGCCCGATCGGGCGCGGCGAGAAGGCCTCCAGCGATGCCGAGGACCAGAACCAGTGCACATCGCGACGCGAACTGAAGCCTGTTCATAGCCATCTCCCCCATCAGCAGGTGCTCCCGGTCATGCGCAAACGAAGGACGATACCCTGACGTCGAGTCTCGCATCGAATCCCCCACGAACCTCTCCAGGCCCACGAATCGAGGCGTCCCGACCGTGGATGCGGTGCTCGCGTATTGCTTCAGTCCCCCAAGCGACTATGCGCCTCTTGCAGGGTCGTGTCTAGCACCGTCCACGCTCCGAGCGAGCTGCCGCGCGTGTGCGACGCAAGGCGATGGAGGCGCTCCGCGAAACGCGCCCATTCTCAATGTCGAGGTAAGCGGAGATTGCCTGCTGCTCTTCGAGCGGGGCCATCACCCAGCCTTCGGGGATCTCACCAAGCCAAGCGGGTAACGTGGGATCGAATGCGGATGCGCCGACCATTACGCCCCCACCCCGTACACGTCGCGAAACCTCGCCGCGATCTCTTCGGCGGTTGCGTCGATCCTCAGTTGCTTGGGATCAAAGTTGTCGCCGAACGCCTCGCGCAGGAAGCGGGCCAGATCCTCTCGGATGGCCTCTCACCATTCGACGCGGTCCAGCAGTTGTTCAAGCGCGAGGTGCACGCGCTCGTCCGGATCGTCCCCAAGGGAGAGATAGAGCGACAGCCGATCGACCGAGCGACCGTCGGACAACAACCGCGGATCGTAGGACCAGACCTCTGCGAGATCGCGATCATCGGCCTCGTCCGCGATGGAGCTGATGCCTTCCGCCTGCGCGATCGAAACGGCACAGAACCGCATGTCCGGGCCTTGAATCATCGTGTAGTCGCCTAGGGCACAAAGGCCGGCCAGAGGCGCGCCGGCAGCTACGCCAGGCGGCAGCTCAGACGCGAGTACTCGGCGCTTGATCGGAGTTGAGAGGACGGGCAGCGCGCGATCCCAGACGTCTCGTCTTGGGGTAGCGAGTCGAAACACGCGCTCTTGCCCACTGCGATTGGCCTCGACCAGAAGTGCAGCCTCCAGCTCAGATACTGCGCGACTGACTGTCATTACGGCGTAGCCAAGGTCAGCGGCGGTCGTGCTTTGACGGTACTCGGCCTCGTTCGGGCCTAGGAGCATCCACAAGAAGAGCAGTTGCGAGGCGGGACGCAGATGCTGGCGCTCCTCACGCGGCGCCACCCCTTTCGGGCGAAGATCGATGCCCACCGGCGGGAGGTACATCTGGACTCCGGGCACGACAAACGGAACGGCGCGCTCTATGAGCTGACGTCGGGCGTATGCGCTGAGCTGCTCGAAGACAACGACGGCCGAGCCCGAGAACCGGCCCGACACGGCCCGCACCTGTTTGGCAATCGCCAGCGGTCTCTCTGAGGTGAGGGCGAACATCCAGAGCGCTTCGACCCCCGCGAGCTCGGCGGTCATGAACAGATAGCGCGAGGTCAGGAACGGCGCAAGTTCTGCCGACTCCGCCCATGGCCGAAACGCGATCGTCGCGTGGAGCGTGCGCTCGATATAGTCGGCGCTCGCTTCGACGAGGGTTTCTGCCCGGTTGTTGTGTGATTCATTAACCATCGTTTTTGCACCATAACATCGCTGATGTTAGGAAGCAAATTGCGGTGTTAAGACTGGTACCCGGCTGAGGCCCGATTACGGCCGCGTCTTCACCCGACGCAAGGGCCCCAGAATCCGCTCCTCAACCTCGACGTAGGCGGCGATGTCGTCGGACAGGGGGACGCTTTCGGTGTCGCGCAGGCTCGTGTCCGGCTCTGGGTTGCCCTTGGCATCAGCCCAGATCTCGGCGGTATCGTCGCGTTCCGCGAGTTGGCGAAGTCGAACGCGCTGGTGTTGTAGAAGCTCTGCCCGCTGGCTCGGCAAAGGAGCGGCTCGACGGTCTTGATCGGGCTGTTGGCTTTGAGTTTAGCCGCCTCTTTGAGGACGGCCGGCTTTGTCGACTCCAGCACGCAATCCAAGCGCCGCAGCACCGTCATGGGGATGATCACGCGGCCGTACTGGTGCGGCTTGTAAGGACCGCGGAGCAGGTCGGCGATCGACCAGATGAAGGCGACCTTGTCGGAGATGTTGATGCCAGCGGTCACGGAGCACCTCCCTGAGACGACCGGGTTTGGCGGCCAGCTAGGGCCTGGCGCGCGCTGCCTGCAGGACAGCGGCAGGCAGAAGGCCCGCCTCCCCTCTCGGGAAAACGGGCCTCCGTCACATTCTTCTGGCGGAGAGGGAGGGATTCGAACCCTCGTAACGGGGGATACCCGCTAAACAGTTTTCGAGACTGCCGCATTCAACCACTCTGCCACCTCTCCGTGGCTGCGCACGCCGCACGAGGCGGCTTCGAGCGCGGGTGCGAGTATAGCGAGGCTGCACACGCGGGGCAATCGGTGCCCCACCCGCTCAGCTGCCATCGGCCGTCGCGGGTAATCCGATCGGACACACGGCATCAGTACCAGTACGTGTACGTTTCATCCTCGGAGTCGATGAGCACCTCGAAATAGTCTGTCGGCATCGGGCCGGGTGTCCAGTACGCGACCCACGGATCCCACGCGGCGTCCAGCCACTCGATGCTGATCCGGTATGGCTGGTTGCTCACCGGTACCCGGATGCGGAACCACCCGTCCCACTCGTCGACGCCCACCTCCCCGTATCCGGTGGACACGAGGTTGCCCGCCCCGTCGCGGATCCAGTACTCGGCCCAGGAGCCTGCTCGGGGGTTGTTCCACGCGAACTGGATCATCCCGGCGGGCGCCAGGCCGATTCCGGCGCGATCCTCGACGTCACGGTGACACTTGAGACATGCGCCATCCTTGGCCTTGTCCCCGGGTGTGCGCATATAGTCGAGCCCGGTCCCGCCGGCGTTGCCTGCAATCGTCATCCAGAGCCACGCGCGGTTCCCCGTACCCACGTTGCTCGTGCCCGCCGCCGTCTGGGAATGCGGGAACGTGTACCCGGAGACGGTGGAGTACCAGACGCCCGCAGTGGCTGAATCGGTCTGGTCATGGCAGCTCACGCAGCTCGTGACAGGCGAGAACGAAGCCCGGCCATCAGGGGTACCGATGCTCAGGTGGCCGGTCTTTTGGACGCTCGGCCCGCTGTCGTTTGAGGTGAAGCGCTCCTCGGCCCATCCGCGTTCGAGCACGGCGAGCATCGTCTGGACGTGACAGCCGGCCTGGTTGCAGGTGTAACCGGTGCGCACCGCCGAGCGTGTGGACTCGTCCCAGCCGCCGTCGATGGCGAGCACCTCGGCGTTGAGGTCGGCCGTGCTGATCCCGGAGGATGCCTCGCTCGAGACGGCCGCGGCGAGCGCCGCGTCGGCCGCCGGGTTGAGTAGCTTGGCGGCAACGATCGTGTACTGCGAGCCGCCCGCGCCGTGTGGGTTGCCCAAGTGGCAGGAGACCGAAAGGCAGCTGGCCGGATCACCCGAGCCATGCGGACCGCCAGCCTCCCAGCTCACGACCACGTCTGTGACGGTGGATCCGGTCTGGTGACAACCAGCGCAGGTGGCCACCGCGGTGTTCAGGAGCTTGGTGCCGCCCGCCTTCGCGCGGTGCACCGAGTGGCACACGCCGCACTTGGCGGTGTTGGCGGTGTAGTTGCCGTGCACGCCTGGCAGGTACGGATTGTCACCGATCTCCATCAGCATCGGGTTCACACGCGTGTCCCACGCGTAGTAGTCCTCGGGACTCCAGGTCTTCACGGCGCTACCGGGGTGATTGTTGATCGGATTGATGTCGTGACACGCGCCGCAGGAATGATCCTCGGAGCTGATCGCTGCGCGCACCCGGGAATCGGCGCTGTCATGGCACACGCCGCACGTCGGGTAGGCATCGTGGGCCGCGTACAGCGTCGGCCCGTGGCAGTTCATGCAGTCCGACGTGTCGTTGACGTGCGCCGCAGCGGTTCCGGCGTCGGTGTGCTGCGGGATCAGTGGGTGATCGGGCGAGTGACAGAAG
Source organism: Coriobacteriia bacterium (assembly GCA_034370385.1). Taxonomy (NCBI): domain Bacteria; kingdom Bacillati; phylum Actinomycetota; class Coriobacteriia; species Coriobacteriia bacterium. Next base: position 55,770 of record JAXMKZ010000041.1, on the reverse strand, counting down.
CCGCACGAATCCGCGCGGTGGTCCGATCCGGTGTAGTTGTTGCCCCAGTTCTCGTCGTATTCATGGAAGGTCGTGAGGTAATCGAAGTACGGCCCCGAACCCTCCCAGTGGCACAGGCTGTAGCAGGGCATGTCCTGCTGCCCCGGTGCAAGATGGTAGTGGGAGTAGCCGAGGTAGGAGTGGCAGCTGGAGCAGTCCGCCGGCGGGGTCATCGCGTGGGCCGGAGACGGCGAGACGAGTACCGCCATCGCTACTGCGAGGATCAGCAGGAGCGCGATGGCGAGCTCCCGACGGATACCGGAAGCGTGCGAAACCCGGGCGCGAGGCGCGGGCCGACCCATCGGCACTCCCTCCGCGGTGGCTGCGCTGTGTCAGTGTCTTGTAGGCGTGTGCAGCGATGCTACCGATGAAACGACACGTTATCACACTCCCGCTCCCCGGCGCGTCGCCACGCTGCGGGCAACGCACTCCCCGGACGGGTACCGTCTGCGATGACACGACGGGGGCCGCATCGACGGCGCTCCGCTCTCGTGACAGGGGGTCACATGCTCGAGATCATCGTGTTCGCGTGCGGGGCCTCACTCATGGGCTCGAGTTCATCGCCGCTCGCCTGCTTGCGCCCGCCTTGGGCAGTTCTCTCTTCGTGTGGGGCGCCGTCATCTCGATCGTGATGGTGGCGCTGTCGCTGGGCTACTGGTCGGGCGGACAGATCGCAGACCGGTTCGGTTCGACGCGAACGCTCGCCCCATCATCGCTGCCGCAGGGCTCTTCACCGTCGTCGTGCCGCGGCTCACATCGGTTGTGTTGCCGCTCGTGGCGGACCCGGGAGCCCGAACCGGGTCGCTGGTGGCCTCAGCCGTCGTCTTCTTCGTGCCGGCGCTCCTTCTGGCCACGAACAGCCGGGTCGACCGCGAGCAGCTCCTCGGGCGCATCGCGAACCGTGTGAACAGCACCGTGACGGTGGATGGGTTCGAGGGATTCGGGGCAGACCTGTGGGAGTCACCCATCGTGACATAGCGAGGGCGTGCGGGCGGGGCAATCGAAACCCGCCACCAAAGCGCGCCCCCGAACGCATCGCTACACAAGAGGCCGAGCGATCTAGCCGTAGAGCACCACCAGTTGCCACGAGTACACGGCGGTCATCACCACGGCGTACGCAAGCACCGCGAAGTACCACCTGCCGCCTAGTTTCGGAGTCCGAATGGGCGCGATGTTGAATCCCGCGAGAACCAGTAGCGCAACGTAGAGAACCACGGCGAACGCCGCCTCGCCGATGAAGGGCCGGAAGGCGAACAGCAGCACCAGGAAGATCACGTTGTTGTCGAGCGCGAGACCCCGGTACGTCGAGCCCTCCGAGAGCCCGAACGTGTTGAAGTACGCCAGCCGGATCACCCCGGCGGCCAGGGCCACGAACGCACCCGGCAGAAACCACGGGCTGAACCCGCCCACTGACAGCAGCAGCACCGCGGGCGCCACCCCGAAGCTGACCACGTCTATGAGCGAGTCCACGTGACCGCCGAACTCCCGTTGCTCCTCGCTTCGGCCCGACATCGTGCGCGCGATGCGTCCGTCGAGCCAGTCAAGCACCACCGCCCACACGAGTCCGATCATCGCCGCCGGGTAGACGCCGAGAATCGCGTAGTAGATGCCGACCAGCGCGGATGCGAGTCCGGCGAGAGACACCAGATTGGGCCGGTCCTTCGCAAACCACAGCATCGGCCGGGGAGGCGCGACGCGATTCTCGTCGGCCATCATGCGGCCTGCGTGCCCACGACGAGTCTGAGCGCAGCCACAAGACGGAGGTTCTCCTCGGCGGTCCTGCTCGCCAGGCGGACGTAGCGGTCCGACTCCGGCATCGCCTTTCCCGCACAGTGCTTGATGTAGATGTGGTGCTCCACAAACAGCCGGCGCTCGACCTCAGGACCGGTTTCGGACCAAGCGGGCAGGCGGCACATGACGAAGTTGGCGTCGGCCGGGTAGACCGTGAGACCGGACACCGTACCAAGGGCCTCCAAGAGCACCGCTCGATCCGCGCGCACCGCCTCGCAGCTCTCGACAAAGTCCTGTCGGTAATCCGGCGCCATGCGCAAGAACGCCTCCGCGAAGCCGTTGAGATTCCAGATATGGAGCTGACCGCGAACGTCGCGCGCCAACTCCTCGTTGGCGGTGAGCAGATAGCCGATGCGCAGGCCACAGATGCCGTATGCCTTGCTCATGCTCTTGATGATGGCCAGATGCGGGTGGTCGCTCACGTCGCGCTCGAGGGACTGCCCGGCGCCGCCCTCGGCGAAGTCGATGAACGACTCATCGACGATCAGATTGCAGCCGCTGCCTTCAAGCAGGCCGAGCAACCGGAGCAGGTCGTCTCGCGGCACGAGCAGCGAGGTGGGGTTGTTGGGCGACACGACGACGGCGAAGTCCGCACCGCAGGCGATGGCCTGCCGGGCGAACTCGTCCACGTCCAGCTGAAACGACGGGCCATCGAGCGCAAACTCGACCACGTGCCCTGCCGGCGCCGCATTCGTGTACTCGTTGAACGACGGAACCGGCACGATCAGCTTGTGAGCGAGGTGCGCCGAGATGATCTTGATGAGCTCCGCTGCCCCGTTCCCCACCACCACGCGCTCTGCCGGCTGTCCGATGAGCCTCCCCACAAGGCCGGCCACGACGCCCTGCCCGACCGGGTAGTTGAGCACGATCTCATGGATCTCGGAGCTCAGGTGCTGGAAGAACGACTCTGGCGGGAAGTGCAGGTTGTAGAGGTAGGCGTGATCGACGAAGCCGTGGCGCCAGTAGCCCCCGTGCTCGAACTGAAGCGCCTCGTACTCGGCTTGCCGAACCGCGCGAGGCTGCTGCTCGCTCATGTCGGTCATCCGGCCGCCACAACGACTTTGATGCTCTGCTCGCGTCTCATCGTCTCAGAGTGGCGCGGAAAGAGGAGCTCGGCCGCGGCAAGGTCATCGAGCGTGTCGATCTCGTACCAGCTGTCGGGATCGAACAGCACCGGCGTGAGCGAGAGGCTGCCATCGGCCACCATCTCGGCGAAGACGGACTCGTAGTAGTCACCGGTGCGCTGGGCCGCGATGTAGCGGTCCAGGCGTTCGCAGACCACCCTCCACGTGCTTCGGGAGAAGCTGTAGATGTTCACGGTCTTGTAGTGGGTCGCATCCGGGCGGCTCATCTCACCCAGACAGAAGGCGGTGATCCCCGCTTTCCCGCCCAAGGTCACGGTGGTGCCGTTCATCCAGGGCAACTGGCGTGACACGGCGATCATGTCGGGCCGCAGCATCTTCTCAAGCAGCGCCTCGTCGAACACAAGGTCGCTCTCGATGAGCAGGAACGGCTCGTCGATGATCTGCCGGGCGAGCCACAGGCTGTAGATGTTGTTCGTGGTCCGGTAGCGCGTGCTGGTGACGTAGTCGATCTGAATCTCGCCCGAGTGATCGCCCAGGTAATCCTGGATGGCGTCCGATTCGTGCCCGAGGACCACGACCAGCCTCGTGAATCCGTAGCTGCCGAGCGTGCGAAGCAGTCGCTCGAGAATCGAGATTCCGCTGAGCGCCACGAGGCACTTGGCGGTGTCGTCGGTGAGCGGGGCGAGTCTGCTGCCCATCCCGGCCGCCAGAAGGAGTGCGGTCCTGGGTCGTTCGTCGGTCGTGACGGCGAGTTTGCGCATGTGGTCCCCAATCATCATGACCCGGGACTCATGCACAGGCACTAGCGTGTCCCGAAGTCGCTTCCGCCCTGCCGAGAGGCGGTCGTCTTCTCCTGTGCGGCACGCCTTCGACGAGGTCGGCGCGGTGGCAGATGACTGCCGATCCATCGGGCACAGGAGGCGTGAGCGAGGGACAACGAGGTGATGCGCGTGCACCAAACAAGCAGCGCACGTGTGTTCGAGTATAGGCGCTGGAGAGCCAAAGAGCGAATCCACAGGGGCTCCCGAGGGCTCGCCCCGGTGGTTTCAGGGCGATGACGGGTTCTGAATAGACGCCGGCGCAAAGCCCGTGACGACGACCCCGCCGTCCACTATCTCGGCAGACCCGACGCTCAACCCCGGAGCCGCATCCAGATAGGCGTTGAAGTACTCGACCAACGCTGCGCCCGCCTGGTCCCGGCGTTGACCCCCCACCGCAAACCCCTCGACCGTGAGCGCCGACAGCCCGGTACTCGTGATCCGACGCCCCGCGTAGCGGGCAGGCCCCTTCGCCACGGCCGTGTACCGCGAGCCACCCGTGAGGATGGACCCGGCAAGCTCGACCTGAGCGGGTGACGAGAACGTCACACCGACGGCGTCCACCTGCACGTCCGCGCCGGCGACATCCTCGGAGTGCCGATAGACGTTGAGCAACGCGGATATCTCCTGTGCGGTGAAGGTGGCCTCGAATGCCCGACGGCCGCTGGGGATCAACTCAGTGAGCTTCGCAGGCCCGGCCGGGAACGTCGCCTCGACGCCAGCCTTGGCCATGGCCGACTCCCACGGAGACCGAAAGCGGTCGAACGAGGGCGCGGGCGGCGCGGCATCCTGCCGAGTCCCGACCCAGAGGGCCCAGCCCACCAGGACGACCAGGGCGAGCACGACCAGAGCCGTCACGATCTTGAAGACGCGCATCGTACCGGGTGACGGGGCCCCAGAAGGTTGCCTCGGGGAGCCGGCTGACGAGGACGCCACCCTACTCCCAGCGCTCGCTGTGGACGTACGCGGGCTCGAAGCGTTCCGCGGGCGGCTTCTCCTCGGCGGGGTGTCCGAGCGCGATCATCGACATCGGTACGACGCCCGCCTCGACATCGCAGATGCGGCGCACGTTCTCAGAGCGCTCCTCGACCGGATACACGCCGATCCACACGGCACCCAGCCCGGTGGCATGCGCCGCCACAAGGAGATTCTGGATGGCTGCGGAGCAGTCCTGAACCCAGTAGCCGGGGTGCTTCTCCTCGCGCGTATCGCCGCAGATCACCAGGGCCAGGGGGGCGCGCGCGATCATGCCGGCGTACGGGGTGGCCGTGGACAGCTCCACTCGTCGATCGGCATCCCGAACCACGATGAAGCGCCACGGCTGCTGGTTGCCTGCGCTCGGCGCCGCCATCGCGGCTCGAAGCAGCACGTCGAGTTCGGCGTCTGTGACGGGTTCGGCGGTGTAGTTTCGAATGGACCTGCGGCCCATGATCGCCTCGATGCTATCCACAACGTCTCCTCTCGGGGGCATGACTCAGGCGTACTCGGTATTCCTACCCCCGATGCGACTAGGCGTCGCTGAATGGTGGAACACTCTGTGTCGGGGTCGTCCGGCGGGGGCCGGACAAGGGATGTCAGGGGGTGCGTCACCATGATCAGACACCGAGTTATCTCCTCAGTTCTCGTGGCACTACTGGCGTGTGCCGTGGTCGCCGTCCCGACGACGGGAGCGGCGACGGCGGACCGGACGCTGACCGGTACCGGCACAGGTGTGCATACCGTCACGCTCGACAAGGGCCTGACCGTCTTCGACTACTCAGTGACCGGCACCTCGAGCAACTTCATCGTCTGGTTCCGGGGCTCAAACAACGCGACGATCGGTTTGGTCGCCAACGTCATCGGTGATGCCGCTGGCACCATCGCGCTGCGCGCGCCCAGCTCCGGCGAGTATAGGCTCGACGTCACTCACTCCAATTCGAGCTGGAGCATCACCGCGCGTCAACCTCGAGCCACCACGGCACCGTCCACCCGCAGTTGGAACGGCACAGGCGAGTCCGTGACCGAGCTGTTCTACCTCAAGGCCGGGACCTACCAGTTCGACGGCGTCCAAGACGGGCGGAGCAACTTCATCGTGCACCTCGTAGACCTGGACGGCGCGACAACCGCATTCCTTGCCAACGTGATCGGGGACGACCCGACGAGCAAAGTCTTCGTGCTCCGCAAGTCCGGCGTCTACGTGCTGACGGTAGACGCTGACGGGACGTGGAACGCCTCGATCGCGGCGCACCGTATCCCCTACCGGCTTTCCAGCATGTCCGTACCACGCACCGCGCGCGCCAACAGCTGGTTCAATCTGTCCGCGCGGATCACACCCAAATACCTACGCCTGAGCTCAACCCCGGTGACGATACGTGCGCAGCGCAAGTCGGGCTCGCGCTGGGTGAGCACGATGAGCGTTCGCCTGAGCGGTACTGACTACAGCAGCTACACGCTGTACCGGGCCCGCATGAAGGTGTCGCGCGGCACGTGGCGAGCATGGGCGGAGTTCAAGGACGCGGAGCACGGCCTGCAGAAGACCGGTTACAAATACGTGACCGTCCGCTAGGACGCCTCGCACGATTCAATCGGCGCTCCACCCCGCGTCATGGGTGCCGGGGAGTCTACTCCGCCGTGACCGGGATCGGTGCTGTGGCCCTGCGCACCAGACCCTCGCCGGCGAAGATGGCCAGGGCCGCCCACACCATGCCGAAGCCCACGAGCGTATGCGCCGAAACGGTCTCGCGAAATACGAACACGCCTAGGAGAAACTGAATCGTGGGCGCGATGTACTGGAGGATGCCGATCCACACGAGAGGAATGGCGCGCGCGGCCGTGGCGAACAGCAGCAGCGGCACCGTCGTGACCACTCCGGCCCCTACCAGCAGCGCCAGAGTGCGCCAGTCAGAACCACCCAGATGCCCGGTGCCCGCACGCTCGGCCAGCAGCAGCACGGCCGCGGCCGGCACGAACAGGATTCCCGTCTCAAGCGCGAGCCCATCCACCGAACCGAGCGGCGCAGTCTTCTTCACGAGCCCGTAGGTGGCAAAGGTGAAGGCCAGCACCAGCGCAATCCAGGGAAGACGCCCGTAATCGAACGTGAGGTAGGCGACGCCCGCAGCAGCCAGACCGACCGCCCCCCACTGGGCGGGCCTCAGCCGCTCGCCGAAGAAGACAACCCCGAGCACTACGGAGAGCAGCGGGTTGATGAAGTACCCGAGGCTCGTCTCGACGACGAAGCCCGCATTCACGCCCCACACGTAGGTGAGCCAGTTGACGCCCAGCAGCAGCGCGGCGACCGCGTAGATGCCCAGGGTACGCGGCTTGAAGGCGACGGAGCGAAACGAGCGCACCTGGCCCAGCACCAAGAGCACGATGGTCAGCAGCACGCTCGACCACACGATGCGGTGACTTATGAGCTGGAGCGCGGGCACCTCGTGCAGCGCCCTCCAGTACAGCGGCAGCAGACCCCAGATCGCGTAGGCCCCGGCGGCCTGCCACACCCCTCTTCTCATGCGCTCGCTTTCGCCCGGACGCGCGCGAGCACCAACTCAGCGCACGTCGAAGTATCGGTATCCGGTCACGGTCTTGGCGTGATAGGCGTCCTCGTGAATCGCCCGCACCCGCCACCTGGTGCGGTACGGCAGCCGCCCGTCGAGGTAGTAGCTGCCTCGCTCGCCGACCCCGGGCTTCTGCACCGCTGTTCTCAGCGGATAGACCACCCGATAGGTGCCGTTGGCCAAGCGACGCGAGAACTCCAGCTTGGTGCCAGACCCCCCCGCATGACCGGGAGTGAGCGTACCAGAGACACGGAACGTGCGGTTCACGCGTTGTGGGCTGGCGACGTAGGGCACCGAGAGCACCGCACGGGGCTTGGCGACTCGTTTCGAAGCGAGAATCGCGCCCCCGTCGCCCACGGCGATGACCGATCCGCCGGCAACCGCATCGATACCCCACAGCTGACCGGCAAGCGATGGATCGTAGTAGCCTGCGAGCGTCGGAATGGACCACGTAGCGCCGCCATCCACCGTCGAGAGCACCGTCATGCAGCTCGTCGTCCGGTCACGGAAGACGTAGCCGGCGGCCCAGCCGGTACGCCCGTCCGCGAGAAAGCGAACGCCCATCAGCCCGCGGGCACCGCTCGAGAAGCGCTCCCAGCTCACACCGCCGTTGGTGGTCCGATACACGCCGCCGAAGGAATCGACGATCCAGCCGCGGTTGGCATCGATGAAGTCAACGGACTCCAGCGAACCGCCGCTCAACGGCACGACGACCCGGCTCCACGTGACCCCCGCGTCGACGGTCTTGAGCAGCGTGTCGCCACTGCCACACGCCCATCCGCGCGTGGCACTGGTGAAGTCGATGTCCCAGAGCGCTTCGAATGTGCCCGTCGTCTGCGTCGTCCAGCTGCTGCCGCCGTCGCTTGTCGCGTATACGCGTCCGTTCTGTCCAGCCATCCAGCCGTTCTGAGCATCCCAGAAGCTGACGGCGGTACCACCGCGGTCGCTCGCGAGTTCGTTCCACGTGGAGCCGCCGTCGGTCGTGCCGACCACGTAGTCGCCTTCAGTGGAGTCGCACACCGCCCACCCGCGCGAGGCGTCCACAAAGCACACGTCCTCAAACGAGCGGTCGACCGGAAGCGCCTGATGCGCCCAGCTCACGCCTCCATCACTCGTGTGCAGCATCGTGCCGCGCGGCCCAGCCGCCCACCCATGCAGCGGATCGGCGAAGTCGACGGCCCACAACCTCTCGCGCGTCACGGCCCCGATGCGCGTGGGCGAGAAGGTCGCCCCGGAGTCGTTGGTCGCCCGCGCCCATTCGCCCGGGTCGCCCAGTAGAAACCCGCTTGAGCTTGAGAGCATCTCGAAATCACGGTAGACCGCGGTGCGGTCCGTCCCTACCGCGGTCCACGTGTCTGGCTGACTGCCCGTCACACGGAACAGCTTGCCGTCCCCGGAGCGGGCCCAGGCCATCCCCGGGATGACCTCGAGATCAAGCAAGTCAACGGGACCGTCAACGGTCTCAGTGGCCCACGACGAGCCGCCGTCGCCCGTGCGATACACGAGCCCGCCGCCTGACGCATCTCCCAGCGCGTAGCCCACCTGAGAGTCAGCCATCTCCAGACGCGAGATCGAGATCTCAGGCAAGTCGGGCTGAAGTCCACGGCGTACGGTCCAGCTCGAGCCATTCCCGGAAAGCCAGACGTTGCTCGCCGAGAGCACCCACAGGTTCGTCGAAGACGTGCCGCCGATGCGCGTCGCATACGCGAGTTCGGCCGGCAGCGCCTGCGCGCGCCACGTCACCCCTCCATCAGTGGTCTTCGCCATCACGGGGGTCACCGGTCCGAATCCGCTGGTGGTCATTCCGATGACCCAAGCACGATTGGGGTCGTCGGGCGCGACGAAGACGCCGCGGTAGTCGACTTCGACACCGTGGGCCGTGGACGAGGGTCGCCGCCACGTGGATCCGTCCGTGGTCCGCAGGAGCGCACCCCCCTCACCCGCGGCGATTCCGCGCAGAGAGCTGGTCTGCACGACGTCGATCGCATCGAGATCATCGCCTCCCGTCTGACCGGACGACACGACCGTCCAGTTGGCGCCGGCGTCGGTCGTGCGCACGATCACTCCGCGTACGCCGGCCACCCAGCCGGTCGACAGGCTCGAGAACGACAGGGCGTGTCCGGCGTTGCCGGTGGGCAGCGGGTTCTTCCATGCCCAGTCGGATAGCATCGCCGGCGCGGGAGCCTGCCGGACCGCCAGCGCACTCGCCCCACTCGCAACGGTCGGCACGAGCAGCGCCAGGGCCAGAAGCAGTACCGTCCGGAATCGCATAGCGCTCCCCCTTCGTGCGTCCACACCCCTGGGCCTGAAGAATGACGCCCCGCTCCCCCGTATCTTGCGCCGAGCGCTCACCGGGTGTCCAACCCACTACCGAAGACAGCGGGCGATCCCGTCGCGCAGCCCCGAACTCATCGTTGGCGACTTGAGCTCGATCGTCACGATCGGGATGCGCTGATTGACCGAGAAGTACCGGCCCATGGACCCGGTGATCACGGAGTCGTAGCCCACATGCCCCAGGGGCAGGCCCGAAGGCTTCCCGATACGCGCGGCCAACGTGCGTGACCCGGGACCCGACGGGGAGATGAATCCGCCCCGCGAGTGCAGCGCCACCACTGCGGCGAACCGCTTCGGGCTCGCGTAGCGCAGGAGTGCTGCGGTCTCCGGCTCCGAGCCCGACCGCGTGCCGCCGGTGAGCCCTGCTCGCCGGGAGGGATCGCGGCGGCTGAGCTGCGTGCGCCAGTTGCCCGTGGGCAGGTTTCGGTTCAGGTCGACGCGCCGGGCGTTGCCGCGGGTGTTTCGGGCGACGCCATCGGGATTCAGCACGGCGATGACGTGGACCTCGGTCCCGCTGGGCACCAGAGACGGCCGAGCCTTCAAGGCCCGCACGAGGGCGAGCGCGACGTTGTCGCCCCACTCGTTGCCGTGCACGCCGCCTATGACAAGGAGACGTCGCTTGCCCGCACCGAAGCGATACGCCCGGATCGGCCGTCCACGCACGGAGCGCCCGATACTCCGCGCGCTCCAGGGCGTCACCGTGGGCGTGGTCTCGCCGGGAGACGGAGTGATCGTAGCCGGAACCGTCGTCGTGGGCGGCGCAGCTTCTGACAAAGCAGCGGAAGGCGTCGTCTCGAACGCTGACGAGGCAAAGGCCTGAGGCGCGCATGCCCACGCGAGCGCGACCGATGCAATCAGTGGTGTCACGTGCCTTGTTCGCAGAGGCATGGTGGCTCTCTCGTGTGTGATACTTGACCCGAAGCGTACTCGCACGATGCCGAGATGCCCATACCGTCAAGTTCTCTATTGCGAGGTGTGACTATGCGCAAACCGATCACGGCGCTGGATAAGAAGCTCATCGGCCTCTTTGCCGCCGACGGCCGCCTTCCGCTGGCTGAGGCCGCGAGCATGGCGGGCGTCTCCCGACCGACCGTGACTTCGCGTGTCAAAGCGCTCGTGGACGGGGGGGTGCTGCGGTTCGCCGCCCTTGTCGACGCATCGCGGGCAGGCGGACTCACCGTCGGGCTGGTGGGCGTGAAGCTCGATGGTCACCGGCTCGAGGAGACCGTCACCCGGATCGCCGATCTCGACGACGTGAGCTGGGCGGCGGTCGTCACGGGGCGCTACGACATCATCGCCCAGATCGTGACCGAGGGCGGCATGGACGGGCTGTACGACTTCGTCAACACGGGGCTCGACTCGGTGGGCGGCATCGCCTCAAGCGAGATGTTCGTCGTCATGAAGGCCACCGGCAAGTGGTCCTCACTGCCGCCGGGCCTGCTGCGTGAGTGGGGCGCTCCCGCCGACGCCAACGCGTAGGTCGCCCCTAGAGCACCGCGAAGCGCTTCCATGACGAGTACGACTGCGCGTGATTCACGCAGGCATGCGATGCTCGGACCCGCCACGAACCCACATCCACGCGCCTGAAGCTGCGACTGAAGGTCCACCGCGTGGTATCCGTGGCCCCGATCTGGGCGACTCCGGCGACGGCGGTGGTCAGCTTGCGCTCCCATCGACGCGTCCGCACGTTCCACCGTTCGAACTGCACGTCGATGTTGGGGCCGGGATGAACCGGTCGGATCGTACCCGTGAACGCGGCTGTGGTGTTCACGCGCACGAACGCCTTGGACGTGGGCAGCGAAAGCGGAACGTAGACCGGCACGAACACGGGCTCCGAGATCATGCCATCGACCTCGACGGTGTAGGTCGCGTTGCGGCGTGGGCGCACGATGAAGTGGTGCACGCCCGGGTCGGCGTAGGACGCCGGAACGGTGCCCAACACCGAGTATGAGGTGGCCCCCGGCGTGAGCATCTTGAACGTCGCCGCCGGCGACTCCGCGGTGAGAGAGGCGGTCAGTGTCACCACCCCGGGGTAGGTGACCTTCGCCACATCAGTGGTCAGAACGGGCGGCGCGAGCGCAACCGCAACCGACAGCGAACTGGCGAGCGCGGCAATCAACACCGCCGCGCCCAGGGTGGTCTTCTTCACGATCACAAGCCCCCTCGGAACACCGTGACAGGTACGTGCGGACACCCGCTATGACGCGGTCCGGCTAGCTTACCTTACGCGCACGGGACAGGTGCATGACCGACTCGGCAAAACCCATCGCCGCCGTACCCAGCACGACCGCCATCATCGTCGAAGCCGCGTTCGGCCCGATCAGCGCCATCGCGAAAGCCGCCAGTGACCAGGCCACCACCGTGACCCAAACGGCAGCGGCGGACGGCCTGACGATCGGCTTGTCTTCGCGCACTCCCATCTTGGCCGAGCGGCCGACAAAGACGCCGATCACCGCGCCGGCCACGATCACAAACGAGGCCGCCAGCACCGAGATGCCGAAACCCGCGACCCGTGACACCACGGTGGCGAAGACCACAGACAGGATCGGTGCCACGATAACGGCTCCTCGCACGTAGCGAGGTCGCGCCGCCCGCAGCCCGTAGAACACCAGCAGCAGCGACGCGAGCGCGGCCAGACCGACTTGTACCCACATCACGTAGCGTGAGATCTCGAGCGCGCTCATGACTGCTCCCCTCCATCCTTGGGAGACACCGTAGCAGGCGCTGCGTTCCCACTCGGGCCCTGCACTCGGAACTCGAACCAGCGAGCCAGCTCGTCGACGTCGAGCTTCGGGCCGAAGAAGATGAACATGAGGATCAGCATGATCGCCGCATACAGCCCGATCAGCGCCAGCGCCTGAGTCTGCTCGACGTCAGCGAGCGGGGCCTGTTTGGCTGGCGCCGCGAGAGCTGCAACCCCCTCCACCGTCTTGATCAGCTGCGCGCGCTGCTCGAACGGGGGCGGGCTTCCCTCGACCGGGTTCGCCAGGTGCCAGGCGACCGCGGCCTCCGGGTCCATGTCCGCCGAGACCCGCTCGGCGGATCCTTCGGCGCTGCCCGCATACCTGTCGAGCGCCGTGCCTGTTCCCGAACCGGTCGCCGTCCACCTCTCACCGTCACCGACGAACGAGATGTTCCCGTCGCCACTCAAGATGGCAGCGTAGATCGCCGGAACCGAAGGCGAGAGGAGCATCTGCTCCCCCTCCCAGGTCTCAGCGTCAGCGACCCGGACCGTGTAGCCTTCGGCGCCCAGGGTCAACACCGCTTGATCCCCTTCGCCGCGCGCGTACACGACGATGGGCACCTTCCGCCCGGTGTTGGTGGTCACCACCCCCGCGTAGGTACCCTCATAGCTTGGCTCCTGCGCCTGCAACGTGGCAGCAGCACCCAGCGCCACTGCCACGACGAGCCCGACAAGCAGGCCGCGCGACAGTACTGTTCGCATCGCGATCTCCCCCCTGCTGCGAAACGACCCAACACAGGTACAATACCCCTCTGCGCCCGGCTCTCCTCACGAAAAGGACCGACATGACCTACGTCTACGCGCTCAGCGGTTTCGTCCTCCTCTTCGGCGGCGGCGAGTTCCTTGTCCGGGGTGCCGTAGCGGTCTCGAAGCGGTTCGGCCTGTCACCGCTCCTCATAGGCATGACGGTGGTTGCCGGGTGCACGTCCGCTCCCGAATTGGTCGTCAGCATGAGTGCGGCACTCCAAGGCTCCTCTGACATCGCGGTCGGTAACGTCGTCGGCAGCAACATCTTCAACATCCTGGGGGTGCTGGGCGTTGCCGCGCTGATCACGCCCATCGTGATTCGTCCGTCCAGCCTGAGGCGCGATACGACCGTGATGCTCGCATCCGCAATCGGTCTGGCGTTGGTGGCCCAGTCGGGCGAGCTTGGACGCACGACCGGCGTCGTGCTGCTGATGGGCGTCGCGCTGTACGTGGTCCTCTCGTACCGAACTGAGCTCAAGAACCCGGAGTCGCCCGCAGCCGAACTCCACGAGCACGAAGCCGCCGAGATCGAGGGACCGCGCTCCATGTGGGTGGGGGTCGGCTACCTGCTGGGCGGGCTGGGCGCGCTCATCATCGGCTCCCGGTTCCTGATCATCGGCTCTACCGAGATCGCGCGCACCTTCGGTGTGTCTGAGGCGGTCATCGGCCTGTCGCTCGTCGCCGTGGGCACCTCGCTTCCGGAGCTGGCCACGAGCGTGGTGGCGGCGGTTCGCAAGCACTCCGACGTCGCGGTGGGCAACGTCGTCGGCAGCAACATCTTCAACATCCTGGGGATCCTCGGACTGACCGCCGTCATCCGCCCCATCTCGATCGCCGAGCAGATGGCTTCGGTCGATGTCTGGGTGATGGTGGCCGTCTCTGTAGCGCTCGTACCGTTCCTCATCTGGCGTGGCCGCATCGGGCGCATCACCGGCGTGGCGTTTCTCGCAGCCTACACCGCCTACATGCTGGTGCTCTTCAACGGCTGAGTGGCCGACGGGTCGGCCTCAGGCTTCTGCGTGCACGGGTAGCGAGAAGCCGACGGTCGTGCCCTCGCCGGGCGTGCTGCGGGCGAAGACCTCCCCACCGTGGTCGATGATGATCGTGCGCGAGATGGCCAGTCCGAGCCCCGCTCCGCCGGTGTCGGAGGCCCGCGCCGCATCGGCCCGGTAGAAGCGCTCGAACACGTGGGCCAGATCCTCGGAGTCGATACCGCGCCCCGTGTCGATGACGCTCACGACCGCTCGCCCCGCTTCGATGGCGAGGCTCACCCCGACCGTCCCGACCTCTGTGTGGCGCGCGGCATTCGACAGCAGGTTGCGCATGACTTGTGCAATTCGGCGTTCGTCGGCCAAGACGATGGTCGGCGCGTTCGGCCCTTGGTACGGGGCTAGCGTGACGCCTTCGCTCAGCAGTGCCTCGGCGCGCTCAGACTCGCGGCCCACAAGCACCGCAAGGTCGATTCCGCGCATGTCGTAGCCCAGATGCCCCGCCTCGGCCACGGCCAGTTCCTGCAGATCGTCGATCAGCGCTGACAGGTGAGCAAGATCCTCGACGAGCGAGGCCAGACGCGCATCGTCACGCGCCAAGACCCCGTCGACCATGCCCTCGGCCTGAGCCCGCGCAGCGGCGAGCGGGTTGCGCAACTCATGGGCGACGTCGGCGGTCATGCGCCGCCGGAGTTCTTCGGCACGCGCGAGCGAATCGGCCATCACGTTGAATGCCTCGCCGAGCGCCGCCACCTCAGCCGGGCCATCCACATCGACACGTCGGTCAAGATCTCCCCCGGCCAGGCCGTGCGCCGCGTCCTCTAAGCGCACGATCGGTCGGGCAAGGTATGCGGCAAGCGCCAAGGCGACGACCACCGAGACTCCGATGGCGACCAGAGAGGCTATCAAGACGCTGCGATCGACTCCGGAGACGAATGCCTGCTCGGCACCGGACAGAATCAAGCGACCCATGCGGCGCCCGCCACCGGTCCCCGACGCCGCGGGCAGAGACGACAGATAGTTCTCAAAAGCTGTTATGAGCGATGTGCGCGCGGCAAGTCCGACGATGCCCGCCGACACGAGCGAGACGCTCAAGATGGAAAGAAAGACCTGCGCCCTGAGAGAGAGCCGCCGCATCGAGATCACGCCTCCAGCTTGTAGCCGACGCCGAAGACGGTGCGAATGTAGCGCGGCTTCTTGGGATCGTCGCCGAGCTTCTTGCGGATGTTCTTCACGTGCGCGTCTATCGTGCGCTCGTAGCCCTCAAACGCGTCGCCGCTCGCGGCCTCCATGAGCTGGAGCCGTGTGTAGACGCGCCCCGGATGAGCTGCCAGCGTCAACAGGATGTCGAACTCGGTGCGCGTGAGCTCCACCGACTCGCCTGCAACACCCACCGAGCGGCGCTCCGGGTCGATGGCCAGATCCCCCACGGTCACCGGCGACCCTGCTTCGGCGCTGCGCGTGCAGCGGCGCAGAACCGCTTTCACGCGCGCAACCACCTCGCGCGGCGAGAAAGGCTTCACGATGTAGTCGTCCGCGCCGATCTCGAGTCCGACCAGTCGATCGACCTCGTCGCCCTTTGCCGTCACGAGGATCACGGGGACCCCTTCGGCCTGGAAGCGCCTCGTGAGCTCGATGCCATCGATACCGGGCAGCATGATGTCGAGCAGTGCGAGGTCCGGGCGCTTCGCAGCGAACCGCTCAAGCGCCGTCGGTCCGTCGTGCGCGGTCAGCGTCGAGTAGCCCGCAGCCGCTAGGTACTCAGCGAGCACCTCGACGATCTTCTCGTTGTCATCCACCACGAGGACGGTGGGCATGGCTTCTCCGCTCAACGGGCGTCTCCCTCGCAGTATCCCACGACGGGCGATTCGCGCCGCCATGACCTTACCTCAGTACATGCAAGGGGCGGGACCCACGAAGAGTCCCGCCCCTCATTTCCTTCAGCCGCGCGGACCTTACTGGGTGTCCGCCGGCGTCTGGGTGCACGTGCCGCCGTTGCGGCCGCCGCCAGCGCCCTGACCCTTGCCGCCACCGGCGCCCGAACCATCGCGCTTGCCCTGACCGCCATCGGCGCCCGAGCCGTCGCGAGCACCCTGACCGCCGCCCATGCCGCCGCGTACCGGCTCACCGGTCGCCTCGACGCGCTCAGTGACGCGCGTCGTCATGCGGGTGACGGCCGCATCGGCCTGGTCCTGGGTGATGGTGCCGTCGGCGACCTTCTTCTCCAGAACCTCGGTGCGGATCTTCAGTGCCTTGGCGACGACCGCCGTGGAGTCGACACCCTTGCTCTTGGCGATAGCCGAGAACGAGGCGCCGGCTTCACGCTGGTCGTGAACCTCTTCGGCGGAAAGGCCGGTGAGGCCTGCGACCACGTCGGCGATACGGCCGCCGGCGTCACGGACGACCGCGCCGAGGTGCAGGCCCAGCCCGGTGACCGTGCCGGTCGTCGTGTCGGCGGTCGGAGCCGCCACGCCTGTTGCCACGTTGCCGGCAACCACGCCGACCACGAGCGCTGCGGCCATGAGCGCCGCTACCCTTCTCATCTTCATCGTGCTCTCCTCTCAATACTGCGGGACCTAGCGTACAAGTTGAATCTACGCTTCGGGTTTGAACGGGTTATGAACGTCAGACGCGCGGTCAGTGAACCTTTGCAGCCGTCTACGGCGCCGCGAGCCGCTCGTCCACCCATGCCCGAACGTCCTCGGGCGAGAAACCGTAGGTATCCTTGATGTCCTTCATGGGCTGGCTCAAGGCCTCAGCGGGAACGCCGAACGTCGCGGTGAACTCCGCCGCCGGAATCCCCGTAGCCTCGGAGATCTCCGCGATGGACATGTAGCCCTTGATGAGGGTCGTATCGAAGCCGCCGGGCGCTGCGTCCGTTGACTCACCGAAGCCCTTGGCGCCGCCATGCTGCTCTATCGCCTCACCGAGAGTCGGCATGCGCCACTGGAACTGGCCCGCTGCTGTCGCCACTCCGACAAGGCTGAAGAGAAGCGCGACGACGATCACGGTCAGGGCGAGGGGAGACATTGAGCGCCCGCTGGGGGCCTTGACCTCAAGGGCACCGGCTGCGGGACAGGAGTTGACGCATTCGTTGCACGAGATGCACTCCGAGGAGCGAACCTCGTCAGCGGTCGCGACAGCGATGTTCATCGGGCAGGCCTGATCACACGCACCACAGTCGATGCACGCATCGGCGTCGCGCTTGATCCGGAATATGCTGACTTTCGACAGCAGCCCCAGCATCGCGCCCGTCGGGCACAGGTACTTGCAGAAGAAGCGTTCGTAGACGAGCGAGCCAACCAACGACACGACGAGTACGGCAGTGCCGATACCGAACTCGAGCATGAGCTCCGGTGACGTCAGGTGCGCGTAAGCGGCCCACGGGTCATAGGGGCGCATGACGAGCTCCGCCGCCTGCCAGGTCCACACCGTGAAAACAGCGAGCACTACGTACTTGAGGTAGCGGCCGGGCCTGTCCAACACTGATGGAATCGCCAGTCGACGCTTGAACAGCTTCCCGCCGATGGCGCCGAAGATGCCCTGCAGTGCACCCAGCGGACACAGCTGTCCGCAGAACGAGCGACGATAGACGAGTGCCATGCCTATCGTACCGACGAACAGCACCAACGCGCTCGCGGCGGTCCGCTTGATGAAACTGCCCGTCGTGATGAACGTGAACAAGGTCTCCAGCCCGCCGAAGGGGCAGAGCGCGTCTACGCCAGGGGGCTTGCCGACGTTGGTGCGCTGGTGCGCGATGGTGATGACCGTCATTCCCAGTAGTACCGCGCCGAGTATCGCCCACCGGACGATGCGCGAGCGCTCACGGGCAGCGCGGTCGGTTCTCTCCATTGCCATGTCTGCGATCCCTTTCGCCACTGGCCCCGCCGTGCGAGGCTCGTCTCATGCCCCCCACCGTATGGGCTGGATGTGAACGTGTAGTGAACGTGCGAGGTGGGAGTGGTGAACGGGCGCGCGGAACCTGACAAGGCGAACAATGGAGTCCGGGATCGCTGTCACACGCCGATTCCCGTGGGTTGTGCCTTCCGTCAGGAGGGAATACGCTAAACGAACCCCTAGGATAGGGCGCGGGCGTACCGGCACGCCGTGACGCGACCCATCCTCGACGGAGACGGCATATGCAACGGCTCGCGAGCATCGACCGACTCGAAACCCTCCATACGCTCGCGGAACCACATCGATTCGAGATTCTGCGGCGCATTCTCGAAGCGCCTAGCACCATATCGTCCCTGGGCATCGCCATGGGTCAGCACCCTGCGTGGGTTCGCCACCACGTCAAAGCCCTCGAGTCGGTCGGGTTGATTCGGCTGACCGAGGAGCGCACCACACGCAACTACACGGAGAAGTTCTATGGCGCGACGGCGTCCGCGTTCACCGTTTCGCTGCTTGTCAGGCCCGGGGTCGGCGACCGTTCGCGCATCCTCGCGATGGTGAGCGACGATTTCGCGGTCGAAGCACTCGCCGCCGGCCTTGACGACCGCGTCCACCTGTCAACGGCGGTGACCGGCAGCCTCGACGGGCTCGTCGGGCTGCGACAGGGACTCGCCGATATTGCCGGATGCCACCTTCTGGACGTCGATACGGGCGAGTACAACGTGCCGTACGTGCGCCACTTCTTCCCGGACCGCGACATCGCGGTTGTGACCGTCGCGCATCGCGAGCAAGGCCTCATCGTCGCGAGGGGCAACCGGCTGTCGCTGCACACGCTCGAAGACGTCGTCGAGAAGCGCGCGCGATTCGTCAACCGGAACAGAGGCTCCGGCACACGAATCTGGCTGGATCGCGAGCTGACGACGCTCGGCCTGAAGCCCCAGTCGCTCGTGGGCTACGACGTGCAGGTCGACACGCACGACGCCGCAGCCGCGCTGATCGCCGCCGGTCGCGCGGATGCCGCTGTATGCGTAGCGGTCGCCGCCGAGCATCACGACCTCGACTTCGTTCCGCTCTTTCGTGAGCGCTACGACCTTGTTATGACCAAAGAAGTGTATGAATCCGAGGAGGTTTCGCGTCTCCTGACTAGGATGCACACCCGACCGTTCAAGCGGATTGTGGCGGGACTCAGCGGATATGACTCGGCTTCTACCGGCGACGAGACCCTCGTCGCCGTCTGATTCGATGACCGACGGCACAGAAAGGGCAACGCACATGAAGTTACTCAGTAGGACGTTTGCGCGAGTGGTGCGCGCGTCGCTGGCGCTGGCATTGGCGCTTCCGGCGTTCGCGGCACAACCGGCAATCGCAGTCACTGCTCCCGTCGCGTTCCAGACCGACAACGGGAGCTACGTGGCGAACGACCACACGCCGATCGCGTTTCGCATCGTCGCTAGCACCACACCGACGACGCTGACGCCAAACGGTGTATACCGCGCACGTGCGCGTTTCTTGAAGAACGGAACCGACGCCGCCGCCACGAACCGCGGGTTCACGTGGAACGGCGTGACCAAGGCTTGGGCGGGCATCGACGCCGACTGGAGCGAGCTGCCCACCATCACCGCTAGCTCGACGGGCCTGATCTCCGGCGGCGACGCAGGCTGGGTCTGGGCGAAGTTCGGCGATGAGCGCGAGTCTGGCGCGTATTCGCTGCAGGTGCTCTTGCAGGAGGTCGCGACTCCGTCGGACATCTCTACGAGTTCGCTTGCGCCGATGACGGTGCTCGACATGGATACCAACGGCGCATTCGTGCACAACGCCGTGACCACGGGCTTCGCGGCAGACAAGCGCGCCGAGCTCACCGCCGAAGCCGCGACGGCGACCGTTTACTCGCTGTCAAAGACCGAGCCCAACCTCATCGACTCCGACTCCGATGGAGTCGTCGATGGTGAGGCGTGGGGTCCGGCAGGCACCTTGCCCGAGTATCGGCTTGCAGCGCCGATGAGCTTGCCGATGAATGTGCTGGTCAACCGGACGCGCGCCATCTCGAGCTACACGGCGGCTGTCGCCGACGTCGATATCGCGATGGGCGCGGCTGACATGGTGGCGCCGACGCGACCGGGCGCGCCGACCGCCGCGCCATCCAAGACCGACATCACCGTGAACTGGACGGCATCCTCCGACGCGAGCAGTGCCGTCCGGTACCTGGTCTACAAGTGGAAGGATGCCCTCGCGGGCGCGAAGTCCACGCCGGTGAAGTCGCTTGTCACCAGTCAGACCGGGACGTCCTACACGGATGCCGCCACCTCGGACGGCGACGTGTACAACTACGAGATCCGAGCGGTCGACGCTTCCTCGAACGTCAGCGCGCGCTCCACGACCGTAGCTTCCCGCATCGATACCATCGCTCCGGCGCTCACCGCCACAAACAACGGCAACACGAGCGCCACCAGCTTCAGCCTCGTCGCCACCGATGGCGCGCTGGGCTCGGGCGTCAAGAATATCCAGTACAGCATCCTCACCGGTGCCGCGCGCACCGCGACGGTCACCGCCAGCGCCGCGACGACCATCACCTCGACGGTGACCACGGTCGGCGCACACACCCTCTTCTGGCTGACTGAAGACAACGCCGGCAACGTCCGCGAGGGCTCACAGGCGTTCTCCGTCGTCGCCGACACCGCAGGGCCGTCCGTTGTGGCCACGCTGACCGGAACCAACACCGCGAACGCCGTGTTCCAGATCTCGGCGACCGACGCTGGCCGCGGCGTGTCGGGCCTGCAGTACCGCCTCAATCCGACGCCCGGTACCACCGTGACGGTGCCCGGCCCCAGCTTCACCGCGACCCGCGCCATCTCGGCGCCGGGAACATACTCGGCGAGCTGGATCGCGTCCGACGTGGTCGGCAACTCGGCGACCGGTACGCTCACGTTCGCTGTCGTCTCCTCCGACACGGTTCCGCCTGTGACGACCGCAGCGACGATCCCGGCTGGCTGGAGCACGACGCCGGTCACCGTCACGCTCAGCGCGGTCGACACAGGTACCGCCGTAGCATCCACTCACTACCGCTTGAATGGCGGCTCCACGCTGACTTACACGGCGCCGCTTACGTTCTCGACTGATGGTACGACGACCCTGGAGTACTGGTCGGTCGACACCGCTTGGCCCGCGAACACCGAGGCGACGAAGACGGCTACGATTCGCGTCGACCGCACGAGTCCGGTTGTGGGCGCTGTAGGCCAGAGCGCTGCGGGTACCGCTACCGCCAGCGCATCACCGTCTGACGCCACCTCGGGTATCGACTGGACGCGCTACCGCGTCAACGGCGGCGTATTGACGACGGGTACCACCGTGTCTGTCACGACCCCGGGCACGTCGACCGTGGATTTCGTCGCCTCGGACAAGGCCGGCAACACCGCGACGGAGACGGTGAACGCGGTTGTCACAGAGCAGCCGACGCTCACGCGACGCGCTACGTCCAGCCTCACCATCGGGACCCGTGCCGCAGTGGTGGGCACCCTGACGGCACCCACCCTGTCGACGGCGGGGGTTCAGGTACGAGTCGAGTACCTCAAAGACGCGACGTGGGTCCCGTACACGGGTGCCACCGCTGTCACCGCCGCTGACGGCACCTACCGCCTGTACTTCAACCCGACTCGCAACCTGAGACTGCGCATCGCTTTCCTCGGCGCTGGGGCGCTGGCGCAGGCCACGTCGCCGGAGTACTCGCTCAGGGTGAAGGCGAAGATCAACCTGCGCTCAGTGGCGACTCAGCGGGCAAGCAGGCCGTTCTACGCGTACGCAACACTGGCTCCTGCGCACCAGTCCTACGTGTACTTCCGCGTCTACAAGAAGATCGGATCGACCTACCGCCTCTATCGCACTGTCAGAGTGAAGTCCGGTCTCACTTTCCGTGCACGGTTGTCGCTGCCAGCCGGCCTATACCGTATTCAGGCCAGCCATAGCGATGCGACGCACATCTCGAGCGTGAGTGCCTCACGGTACTTCCGCGTCCGTTAACCGAGTGGAGGCGCGCCCCCTGTGAAAACGACCGCGTGCACCAGCAGATCACTCCTCGCGATACTCGCCGGAGTTCTGACGCTCGTGCTCGCGATGCCCTTGGCATCGGCGTATGCGGCAGGCACGTACACAGGGGGCGCCCTCCCCACCTCGACCATCATGGTCCCTAACGATCACACTCCCGTTGTAATCGGCTTCTCGGCAGCAGGACTGGATCCGAACGCCGGCTATCGGCTCAAGGTGCGGCTCAGCCCCGCTCCTGAGCCGATGAACATCCAGAACCGTGGCTGGACCTGGAACCCCGTCACGCGACAATGGGTCCAGGAGCGGGAGCAGGACAGGAACCGCTTCCCTCTAATGACCACCGATCCGACCGGTTCGATTCCCGAGGGTTGGGCGGCCTTCGCCTTCGGGGATGAAGCGATGTCGGGCCGCTACTACATCCTGGTCTCCCTGAACCTGGAGAAGGGGGCGACCTTCAACGGCAGCGCACCTTTCGCTGTCGACGTCTTCGACGTCGAGACCCAGGGTGCGAGGCTCCACAACGCCGCGGCCACCGGACTGCCCGCAGGAACGCTCGTCAAGGCAGTGCGACGTCTCGATGGTTCCACCGTCGCGGCCTCGCGGACTGAGACCGACGGCGTCGACGGCGACGCGAACGGTCGCACCGACGATGAGGATCACGGCACGCCCGGGTCGCGCGGGGACTACTCACTTTGCGTGCCCCTGAACACTAGTGTCGACATCGTGTCGGGAACGACCACACTCGTTGCGGGCATCACGCTCACGCGGCCGGACGAGGACATCGCGATAGGCGCCACCGACATGAGCGCGCCTACAACAGCGACGAATCTCACGGCCACGCCACTCGACCGCCGAGTCAGGCTCTCCTGGAGCCCCGCTCTCGACAACACCAAGGTGTCTAAGTACCTCGTGTACCGGTGGATCGAGCCTCCGCTTGGCGTGCCGTACTCGGTGGCGAAGACCCTCATCGGCTCGACATCCCAGACGACCTACGACGACGCGACCCCTCTTGGCGGGCTGACGTACCACTACGAAGTACGCGCCATGGATACCGCTACCAATGTCAGTGCTCGCTCGAACCCCGTGGCCGCTACGACCATCGCCCTGCCTCCTCGCGTGCGAGCCGCGACGTCGCCAACCAAGCCGAACGGCGCAGCCGGCTGGTTCAGGAAGACCGCACCGTATGTCTCCCTGTTCACCGACCGAGGACGCCTGTTCTACTCGTGGGATTCGTCCACCAGCGTCTACGCCACGTACACAGCGCCACTACGAGCGCCACAGGGTGCCCGAAAGCTCTTCTACTACGCCGCAGACAGCAGCGGCAACGAATCCGCGATCGCGAGCATCTCGGTCAAGACCGACACGCGGACTCCGTCGACCACACTCTCGGCCCCTGCCATCTCGACGCGCACGTCAACGGCTCGAGCATTCGTCGTCTCCTTGACATCGGTGGACGCGACTCCCTCGTCGGGCACGCTGCGCGACCTCGAGTACCGCACGTCCGCAACCGCGCCGTGGCGTCGGCTCAGAACACGCACGGCTGCGCAGGCGGTGACCGTCACTGCCCCGACCGGAGCCACGTATCGGTTCCGGGCGCGCTCAACGGACACCGCCGGCAATGTTGGCGCATGGTCCGCCACACGAACGACGGTCATACCCTACGATGACGTGAGCGCACGCTACTCCGGCGCATGGCGCTCCGAGATCGCGACCGCCTCGTACGGTGGCCGTTCACGAGTCACGACGGCCGCGGGTGCATCCGCCACCTTCACGTTCTCCCGCGGGACCGAGGCTCACCTCATCACCTCGAAGGGTCCCGATCGCGGACGGGTGCGCATCTATCTCGACGGGCGTCTCGCGGGAACCTACGACCTCTACGCGGCGACCGAACGGCCCCGGGCCGAAGTCCGCATCGGCCGACTCTCTGGCGCGGGTCGCCACACGATTCGCATCGTCACGTTGGCCGGCACCGGACGGCGCGTTGACGTCGACGGACTCGCCGTGAAGCGCTAGCTCCGTCCATGCCACGCCCAAGGACCGCGCTCGCATTCGCAATCGTCGCAGGGGCACTCGTTCTCCTCACGCTCGCAGCGTGGGGCCTCGACCTGCGCGCGCGCAAGGCGGCCGGCCCGTACCACGTCACAGTCGAGAAGTCGGGACGCGAAGTGGCGAGCTACTCGATTGAAGAACTGCGTGCGCTCGGCATGCGCAAGGTCGTCATGGACGGCAAGCTCGAGGAGGGTCCGCCACTGCTAGCCGTGCTCGCGGACGCCGGTGTCGCGGAGTTCACGTCGGTGACCGTCACAGGTCCGGGAGTCCGTGATTCCGGCACCATCACCCTGGCACGTCGCGACATCGATGAAGACGTGTTGCTCGACTTCGCGCTTCGTGGAACGACCAAGCTATGCGGGCCTGAGATCGAATACAGCGCACGCGTCCGGGACGTCGAGCGGGTGATCGTCGAGTGACCGACGAAACGGCTCGGCCCAGACAGCCGTGGGGTCTGCCCCTGCGAGCGCGCGTCATCGTCGCGCTGGTCGCCGCCCTCATCATCGGGGCGAAGTTCTACCTGCGCATGCCGATACACGTGCCGGGGCATTCAGGTGTCTTCTGGATGGCGCTTCTGCTTATCGGTGTCGGCGTCGTGGGGCGCCCGGGTACCGGGACCCTGATCGGGCTCATCTCGGGGCTGCTCGCCGTCATCATCCTGCCCGGCCGCGAGGGGATCTTCGTCGGCGTCAAGTACTTCGTGCCGGGCCTCATCGTCGACGTGTTGACGCCACTGTTGGGCGGGCGTCTGGACCGCTATCCGGCGGCGGTCATCGTCGCTGCAGCCGCGCACATGGGTAAGCTCACCGCATCGTACCTTCTCGGCCTCGCACTGGGCGTTCCCGGCGGGTACCTCGCCATCGGACTCGGCTTCGCGGCAGTCACTCACCTCGGATTCGGTGCCCTCGGCGGAGTCGCCGCGGCGTTCGTCCTGCAGCGCCTAAGCCGCGCCGGTATGTTGCCCGATGCGACACCGAGCACCGAGGTAGCCTCATGAGGCGAATGGCCACAACTCGAATCAAGGCGACACCGACCCTCTACTTCGTGCTCGCGCTGCTGCTCGTCGCAGGGATCAGCGTCACTCGGCCACTGAGCGCTGGGGCAACCACGTGGCGCGCGACCACCGGCTCGACTCCGTTCGCGGGGACCGCGAGCGGCGTTGAGGTGACGACAGTTGCCGGTGTACCGCGTGTGCAGCTGCAACGCCGTGTGCTCTGGGAGTACACGCGACCGGGCGTCCTGATGATGGAACCATTCTCCGCAGAGGTGCTCGGCAACGGCAACATACTGATCGCAGACCGCTACAACGTGGCGGTCACCGAAGTGACTCGTTCGAAGCGCATCGCCTGGTCCTACTCCAAAGCCGACGACCCGCGGTTGCTGAACCCGTATTCGGCACAGCGGTTGCCGAACGGCAATACGCTGATACTGGATCGACGAGCGGACCTCGTGCTGGAGGTGGCGCCCGACAAGCGGGTCGTCTGGCAGTACGGCGCCCAGATCGACTCACTCGCACCTGGCTCGGTCGTCGACCCCTACTCAGCGACACGACTGGCGAATGGCAACACGCTGATCTGCGACAACCGGTTCTCAACGCGGGTCATCGAGGTCCGGACCTCCGATTACGACGCCGATGCGCCGGCGTACGGCTTCACCCGATCGAGCATCGTGTGGCAGTATGGCCGCGACAACGATCCGGGCACGGGGCCGGGCATGCTGTCCTCGCCACGTAAGGCATCCAGACTCGCCAACGGCAATACGTTGATAGTCGACGCGGCGGATCAGGCGTACGCAGGCAACCGGGTCATCGAAGTCACTCCGAGTGGCGCAGTTGTGTGGCAGTACGTGTTCGAAGGCACCGGCGACAGCCAGCCGAAGCCCTCCGACGCGGTTCGCTTGCCAAACGGCAACACGGTGATTGTCGAAGAAGACGGCGTCGGACGAATCATCGAGGTCGACGCCGCAGGCGAGATCGTCAGCACGATCCCTATTCCCGGTGTCGCTGACGCCTCGCTCACTTCGAAGGTGCGCTCGGTGCAGCGCACCGCCTCCGGCTCGTATCTGCTCGCCGATCAGGGCACCAAGCGAATCATCGAAGTCGGCTACCCGACGAGCGGCACGTTCACTTCGCCATCGCTCGACCTCGGACTCCCTGGGGTGCGCAAGGTCGTGCCGTCGGGCTCGCTGGCCGCGGACCAGCCGGCCGGAACCTCAGCGCGGCTCGAGTACTCGCTCGATGGCGGGGCGTGGCGGGCGGCCAGCAGCCTGTCGAAGAACAGCATCGGCAGACTCATCCGGTACCGAGTTCGGCTCTCGACGACAGACCAGGGCTCAACGCCGTCGGTCACCCAGGTGCAGTTCTCCGCCTCCCCCGCTCCGGCCACCGGCCCTGACCCGGGTGACGGTACCGGTTCCGGCGGCGGTTCGGGTTCGGGTTCGGGCTCTGGTTCCGGCAGCGGCTCAGGTTCAAGCACGGGCGCGGGCTCTGGCACGGGCTCAGGCAGCAGCTTCAGCGGCGGCCCGATGACCTTCGGCGCTCCGTACGATGCGGCTGTTGCGACCGCGCCTGCCGCCACGTCGGACCAGTTCGCCGCCGAAGGTCCGGCCGTGCTCACGGGTCCCCAGTACGCCGCTGGCAACCTGCTGACCCCAATCGGTAACGAAGCCGGCGACGGCACACCCGGCGGAGGCCCGACCTCGAATCAGCAGCTGACCATCAGCGTCGCATTGGCGTTGGTTGCGCTCGCGTATACGATTGGCGCTACCGCTGCAGCGTCGGGGACGCCCAGACGGGTCTTCCGGATAGCGCTGTCAGCGCTGACACTGAGGGAGTTGAGATGACGGGTTTGGGCGAGAAGCTTGGCTACTACCTGACGCACCCTGAGGCGATCATCTACGGGGTCGCGACAGCACTCCTCTACCCGGTCCTATTCCTTGAAGTGTTCGCGCTGCTCGTCGCCGCGTATGAAGCGGGTCGATTCTGCGTGGAGGTGTTCAAACGCCGGAGGGCGCGCAAGAAGCTCGACGTCGAAGCCGCCGCGGTGGCCGTGGCCCAGGCGACGGGCACCGACAAGCGAACCGCTGCGCTCGGGTTTTTGGGCTCGATGGGGCCAAGCCCGATCGCTCGGACGGTCGCGAGTTCGCTGGAGCATCAGTCGACGGTCACGCGCTCGCACGTTCTGAAGGCGCTGGCCGATGCGGACCTCGAGTCGGTCAGGGTCCTCGAGCGCACACGAATGCTCATGCGCGTGGGCCCGATACTCGGCCTCATGGGTACGCTCATCCCGATCAGCCCGGCGCTCGTGGCTCTGGCCAGCGGCGACGTTCAGCAGCTTTCGGACAACCTCGTGATCGCCTTCTCCACCACCGTCGTGGGTCTGCTCATCGGATCCATCGGCTACATCGTCACGGCGGTACGGGATCGTCATCACCAGCAGGACCTCACCGACATCGAGTACGTGTTCGACCACTTGGGAGGGTGACATGCGCAGCACCGGTGCAGACACCAGTTTCCTCAGCCGCCGACGCAGACGCTCAGGGGACGGTCACGGAGACCCGATGGACGCGATGGGAAACCTGTTCGACGTGGCGATCCTGATCGGCGTGGGCTTCATGGTCGTGGCCCTGTCGAGCTTCGGGCTGCAAGAGATCCTCTCTGCCGACGAGATGACCATCGTGAAGAACCCCGGAACGCCTGACATGGAGGTCATCCGCAAGGAGGGCAAGGAGATCGAGCGCCTGAAGGTCACCGACCAGCCGGCGGAGGGCATGGGTACACCTGTAGGCACGGTCTACCAACTCGAGGACGGTCGCACCGTCTGGGTACCGGGACAATAAGGGAGTCCGCTATGCGCGCATTCGTATGCTTCGATGACACTGACAATCTCGGCGCACCACGTGGCACCGGCAAGCTCGTGCGCTGGTACGAGGACGAGCTACCCGATGGGTGCAAGCTGTGGGGCGTCGTCCGCCAGCAGCTGTTGGTGCACCCGGACATCCCGTACACCTCGCACAACAGTTCGGCATGCGCCGTCGTCGAGGTGCCTGATGCCGCCATCGTCGAAGAGCTCATCACCCGCGCCATTGCCCACGTGGAGCTTCACGCCCTCGAAGGAAGCGACCCGGGCGTGTGCGTCGCGCTCGAGGATAACCCGGCGATCCCCGTGCTCACGGAGTTCGGCCGACGCGCTGCCGTCTCAGTCGTGACGCAAGCCGACGCGATCGCAGCAGCATCCGGTGCCCACCTTTCCGGCCACGGCGGTACGAACGACGGGATCATCGGCGCGGCTGCGGGCGTGGGCCTGACCGCGTGGGGCTGGTCCGGCCGGTTCGTGGAGTTCGGCCGGCTGCGCGATCATCCAGCCGAGGTGACGGTCGGCGAGCTTGAGGCGGCCGGCATGCTCGTGCTCCCGGTGGACCGCAACGTCGTATCGCCGAAGCTCGGCGACATCGTGGAGACGGCTGACTGGCTCCGTCCGCGCCTGTGGGGCGGGCGCCCTGCCGTTCCCGTGATGTTCGCGAGCGAGAATCGGTGGCTCGCTATCGGCAAACAGCCTTCGGAGGCGCCCGGACAAGAGAAACCCGGGAGCGCCCCTGAGTGATCCACCGCGCAGGCGACAGGCCTGAAATGGGCATAAACCCCTTGCAAGGTTCACCTCGGAAGGAGTTGGCTATGAAGCTTTCAGCTCGTAACCAGATTCGCGGTGTCGTTTCAGAGATCAAGGAAGGCGCCGTCGAAGCACAGGTCGTTCTAGACGTGACAGGGCAGCGGATCACAGCCGTGGTCACGATGGATGCGGTCAGGGATCTGGGCCTCACCGTCGGCAGCGAGGCCGTGGCCATCATCAAGGCCGACCACGTCATCCTCGGCGTCGACTAACCCGACTCGCACCCAAGCAGCGACCGGCCACGCAAGCCAACGAGGCCGGTCGCTGTTACATCCCTCGATGGCTGACCGACACCCCATTCCCCCGCAAAGGCAAGACGAGTACGAACAACTCGTCTTGCTGCTCATGGCTGACGCAGGAGATGACCCAGACACGCGAGACCGCGCCGACTGGATAGCGCGCTCGGCGCTGCAGCCCGGGCACCTGTGGCGTTCGATGGGCCTCTCCGGTCGGGACGAGCTTCGAGCGATGATGCGCGAGAGCTTCCCGACCCTCTACGAGGCCAACACCAAGGACATGCGCTGGAAGAAGTTCCTCTACAAACGGCTGTGCGGTTGGAGCGGGTTCAGCACTTGACGCAACCCAAGCTGCACCGGGTGTGACGGCTACGAGGAGTGCTTCGGAAGCGAAGAGTGAGGCTCGGTCTACCGGGTCGCAACGCGCACCGCGGTCGCCTTGAATACGGCCGTGAGTCGGGCGCCGGGCTCTACGCCCAAGGCCTTCGCAGACCCGTGGCTGATGCTCGAGGCGAGGCGGAAGCAGCCCGCGTCGAGCACGACGCGAACCGCCGCCCCCTGAGGGATGACGCGCACGACGGTGCAAGCGAGCTGATTGCGGGCTGAGCTGAGCGGGATCTCGACGCCGTCTTCGAACAGCATGACGTCCTCGGGGCGCACGCCGAACACGACCTCGGTATCGGTAAGGAGATCCGTGACCGCAAAGACTTCACCGCTTCCACACGTGAGCGTCGCAACTCCGTTGGCGTACGTCGTGACCCGACCGACCACCGGCGGCTCCGTGCCGACGAAAGCCGCCACCCAGTCATCGCAGGGAAGTGCGAGCACCTCATCGGGCGCCCCCTCGGCGACGATGCGGCCGTCACGCATGACACCGATCCGGTCCGCAACAACGGCAGCCTCGTCCTGATCGTGCGTGACATACAGCGCCGTGACGTCCTCGGACGACAGGATTGCCGCGAACTGGTCGGTGAGGTCGCGCTTGAGTACCGGGTCCAGGTACGACAGCGGCTCGTCCAGCAGCAGTAGATTGGGTCGCAGCACGATCGCGCGGGCCAGGGCGACTCGCTGTGCTTCCCCGCCGGACAACGTCAGCGCAGGCCGCTTCTCCCAGCCTCCCAGTCCGACGGTCTCAAGCGACGCCGCCACGCGCTCCGCGCGTTCCGTACGCGGCACGCCGCGAAGCTTGAGCCCATACGCAACGTTGTCGCCCACCGTGCCCCTGAGCAGGTGCGGCTTCTGAAAGACCGCGGCGATGCGGCGACGTGCGGCCAGATCGGCCCTGGCCACTTGCTCGCCGCCATAGAGGACCTGACCGCTGGTTGGCTCCTCGAGCAGTCCGAGAACTCGAAGAAGAGTCGACTTGCCCGCGCCCGACGAACCCAGCAGCACGTAGGTTTCAGAGGGAGCGAGTTCGATGTGGTCGACATCGAGGACGGTGCGGCCCGCGTACGTGACGGTGAGTCCGCGCGCCGAAACCGCGGTCGCGGAACGAACGTGATCGGCACCCATCGTCATGCTCCGTGCTTCGTGCTCGTGCTCTGTACGCTCGTAAGCACTATGTTGACCATGAGCGCGATACCCATGAGCACCATGGCCCAGGCCATCGCCTGAGAGTTCTCGCCCCGGCGCACGTTCGCCATGATCGCCGTTGTCATGACGTCGGTGTACCCCTCGATGCCTCCGCCGACGATCGAGACGGCGCCGACCTCCGAGATGATGGCGCCGAAGCCGGCCACGATCGAGACCATCACGCCTCCGCGTGCCTCACGGAGGATGGCGGCACCCTCCTGGAGGCGGGACGCTCCGAGCGCCCGCAGCTGCAAACGCAGGTCTCGCGAGACACCGGAAACGGCCGCCGCCGTGACCCCCAGGATCAGGGGTGTGGCGAGAATGACCTGGGCGATGATCATGCCCAGCGGGGTGAACAGGAGATTCAAGGGGCCCAGAGGGCCCGATCGCGAGAGTGCGATGTAGACGAACAGGCCGATCACGACCGGCGGGAACCCCATGGCGGTGTTCACCAGAAGCACGATGATTCCCCGACCCGCATGCCGACTCATGCCCAGCGCGTATCCCAAAGGGATGCCAATCAGCGCCGCGAGCGCCACAGCGGAGCCCGAAACGATCAGCGAGAGGCGAATGACCTCCCACACGGTCTGGTTGCCGTTGGTCAGTAGCGAGAAAGCATCGGCGATCGCCGTTGCGTACACGTTCATGCGTCTTCCGATCGCTTGGGCGGGTCAGATTCCCCCGGCCGTTGCCGCAGCGGCCGGGGGAATCGTACCGTGAAGACGCGTGCGACTACCAGGAACCCTGATTCGGGATGAAGAGGGCCTGGCCGTACGTGGAGACACCGTAGGTCCGGATGATCTCTTGGGCCTTGGGCGTGCGGATCCACTGGCTGAAGTCCTGCGCACCCTCCCAGTTGCGAGCGCCGCCGACCTCGATGACGCTGTACTGGTTGAAGTAGTTGGCGTCACCCTCGTTGACGATCTTGAGGTTTTTGGTCAGGCCGAGTGCCTTGGCGTTGAGCCACGTGCCGCGGTCCGACAGGGTGTACCCGCCACTAGCGCCGTCGTTGGATGCAGCGAGCGCCTGGGCCATGCCCATGGTGCCCGACGCCTTGTACCACGGCATGAACACCGTAGTGGCGGTCGTCGAAGCGGCCGCATCGATCTGCGGGCTGTCGATCAGCGCCCAGATTTCCTTCTCCTTTGTGTTGGTGCCCGACTTGTCGTTGCGGGACCAGAAGGTCGAGGAGGTGCCTGCGATCTTGCCGAACGCCGAAGTGGCGGTCTCACTCGTCTCGCAGGCCGCGGGGTTCGCCGTCGGGCCGACGAGAACGTAGTCGTTGTACATGACCTTATAGCGGGACTTGCCGCGATATGCCGACGCCTTGCCGTCAACGAGGCCATTCATGAATGCGACCTCTTGCGAAGGGCTGTGGGTGAGCAGAACGTCCGCGTCACCCGTGCCACCCAGAGCGATTGCCGCGCCCGTGCCGACGAACTGCGCTTTGATCGTGTACTCGGGGCAGTCGTTCAGGAACATCGGCTTCAAGGCCTCGAACAGGCCGGAGTCCCGCGTCGAGGTCGTCGAGGACAAGAAGACCTCGGTCTTCGTGCTCGGACCCTTCTTGACCGTCATCGACACGGTTCGCGAGTACTTGGGCGGCGTGGCGTTGTAACGAACGCGGAAATAGAACTTGCCGGCCAGCTTCGGCGTATAGCGGATACTGTAGCGACCCAATGAGCTGAGCGTAGTGTCCTTGGACGTCGCCGAAGACCAGTACGCGCGTCCCGGCTTCCTGACCTGGACGGTTACGGTCTTGCCCCTGTAGGCCTTGCCCATCGAGCCGCTGATCGTCACAGGTTTCGCCGTCGCCTGAAGCGAAGTGCTCAGCGCGATCGTCGGTGCCGGCACAGCCGCCCCTGCGACTGCCGGCGCCACGAGCGCGGCGACCATGATCGCGAAGACGAAGGCCGCCACCACCCTGGTGCTGAATCTGGTACCCATTCCCTGGCGCATGCGTGCTCCTTTCCATAGTGGGAGGTCGGAGGGTTTCCCTGCCCGACCCTGTCGTCCCGGGAGCCGTTGCGAGCGCCTGCCGCGGTAGGCTCGCCGGGATCGGAGTCATCAGACAGGCGCTGCGGCGCCTGTCGTGTTGCCACTGCTACTACTTCACCGGCACCATGCTCGCGGCCATCGCCTCGAGCGCTCCGAAGTCCGTTCCCGAGAGCTCACAGAGCGTGCCCTCGTCAACAAACACGATCATCTTCGGGGTGGTGGTGTCTGAGGGATCCTGATGCGCGACGTCGGCCTGCTCTGTGCCCCACGCGACGCGACCCACTGAGACCACCTCGTAGTCACGCATGACCGCGCTACCCTGAGTGAAGGTGACGGCGTCATCGTCGCCATTGGAGAAGAGCGCGTCGCAGACGAGACCCGACTTCGGCTCGAACTCGACGACGTCGACGGATTCGACCCGGTAGCCTTCCGGCAACTCCTTCGGCCACCACGCGCCTTTGCCGTAGTTGACCGCGAACGAGCCGACCTTCTCAGGCCACGGTCCGACGGGGGCGGACTGCGCACTCAGCGTCGCTTCGACCGCCTTCGCACCGACCTCGCCGTCGACCTCGACGACATTGGGCTGATCGATGTCCTGGCACCCGGCAAGCGCAAGCGCGCACACGAGGGCGATGACGGACAGCACCGCGAATGCGGTGCGGAGGGGAGACTTGTGAAATGCGGGTCGCACGACTGTTCGACTCCCTGCCGGTGAACACGAACGCCCGCATTGCGCGCGAGCGAGGTATCATCCTAAGTCATGACTAAGGGTAACAACATACTACCCTCCCGAGCCCATCTCTGCACGACGGCGATGTGGGTGGTTCTCTGCGCGCTGATTGTCGCTCCGTCGCTTGGAGCACCGACGTCGGCATCCGCGGTGGCCGCAGGGCCTCGCAACTACACCTTCTACAACCCGAACCCACGTTTCAGTGGCACGTGGACCGACCTCACTGAGGCCCGGGTCGGGGGCGCTCGCACGCTCAGCCTCACTCGGCGTGAGATCTGGTCCCACACCTTGGGTGGCGGCGCGACACCGCGTTCCGTCGTCCGGCTCGCTTCAGGAGCCACGTTGATTGCCGACGAGGCCGGGCGACGCGTCGTCGAGCTGGACGCATCCGGGCGCATCACCTGGAGCTTCAGCGATGAAGATGAGTCCTCGCTCAAGGGTCCCGTCAGCGCGTTCCCCGGCGTCAGCGGCACCGTGGTGATCGCGGATTCCGCAGGCCGTCAGGTGCTCGAAGTCGGTCGTGACAAGCAGGTCGTCTGGAGCTACAGCTCTTCCGACGACCCCTCTCTTCGCGCGCCCCAGTCCGCACGCCCGGTGCCAGGCACAAACGACATCCTGATTTCGGACGCGGGCACCGGCCGCGTCGTACAGGTCTCGCGTGCGAAGACTCCCGTCTGGTCCTCGGGGGTTGCCCAGCAGCCACGCTCCGCCGCACGTCTCGCCAACGGCGAGACGCTGATCGTCGACGAGGCGCGACACCGGGTGCTCGCCGTCGGCTCCGGTGGAGGCGCAGTCGCTTGGCAGTTCGGGGTCGACGGTCAGAAGGGCTCCGGCTCCTCGCATCTGGACTCGCCGACAGCGGCGGAACGACTGGATGACGGTTCGACCCTCATCGCAGACTCCGGCAACGGACGCGTCCTTCGGGTCGCCGCGCATGGCAACGTGCTCGACGTGTACGGCAGCGGCATGAACGGCTCCCCCGAATCCGTGAGAGCCGACGGCGGCATCTGGCCAACCGCGGAGGGCGTACTCATGGCCGATGCGAACAGCGGTCAGATCACGGAGACGGGCTACGTCCCAAGCGGCACCTACGAGACCGGGGACCTCGATCTGGGCGTCCCCGGCGTCAACAAGTGGGTCACCGAGATTCTGCCCTCCATCGACCTGCCGAACGGAACGGCCGCCCGCGTCTACTACTCGCTCAATGGTGGCGAATGGCAGCGAGCCGGCAGCGGAGACGACTTCTACATCGAGGACTCTAGGCCCGCGGGCTTCATGCGAATGCGCGTCGACCTCTCGACTGAAGATCTTGGCATCTCACCTGTGATTAAGAAGCTCAATGCGGCGTTCTATCTCGCGGAACCACCGGTCTATCGGCCGAAGCCTAAGCCAAAGCCCGGAAGCGGCTCCGGGGACACGACTCCTAGCGCCACAACCAGCGGGACCCCAGGGGGATCCTCGACCGGCGGCACTGGCGGCGTGGCACTGGGGACCGGAACCGGCGCAGGTACCGGGATCGGCGGCATCTCGATCGGTGACGGAGCACCGAAGAGCGCCGAGGTGGTGGCTGTCAACGTCACCGAGGCTGAGGCGAACGACCTGCTCTCAGGCTACGTGCTGGATGAGAAGACCCTCAGCAAGGAGCCGACAGGAGGAGGTGGCGGGGCGCTCGTCGAT
Source organism: Coriobacteriia bacterium (assembly GCA_034370385.1). Lineage (NCBI taxonomy): Bacteria > Bacillati > Actinomycetota > Coriobacteriia > Coriobacteriia bacterium. Next base: position 20,827 of record JAXMKZ010000041.1, on the reverse strand, counting down.
CCTGCGGGCCTCATTGCCGCCGCACTCATCCTGTCGTTCGCCTACGGCATGGGTGTCTCTTCGCCGATCACGCGAACGGCATTCGAAGCCGCAACTCGTCCGATTCGACGTATCGTTCTAGGGAGTCTCAATGGGTGACATGTTCGGGCGCGTCGGGCACTACCTCGCGCAACCACAAGACATCATCTACTCCGTGGCCTCCGCGCTGTTGTACCCAGTGCTCTTCTTCGAGGTGCTGGCGCTGCTGTACGTGGCGTTTCACACGGGAGTGCTGACGGTAGAGGCGATCAGCCGCCGCCGCGCCCGCAGGCTGCTCGATGTGGAGGGAGCCGCCGGTGAACTCGCCGAGGCTGGCGCCACAAGCGACCCGAAGAAGGCCGCTGACGCGCTGCGGCATTTCGACTACGGCCCCGTCGTTGGCCCGGCCGCTCGCTCGCTCATCGCGCAGGGCCTCTCACGGATTCGAACCTTGAAGATCCTGGGCGACGCCGAACGCACCGCGATCCGGCGACTCGACAAGACGCGCATATTCATCCGTCTGGGTCCGATACTCGGCCTGATGGGAACACTCATCCCCATCAGCCCCGCCCTCGTGGCCCTCGCCAAGGGTGACACCGAGACGCTGTCCGCAAACCTGGTCGTCGCGTTCTCGACGACGGTCGTAGGCCTGCTCATCGGCGCAATCGGGTACCTTACGGCGCTTGCCCGCGAGCGGATGTACGCGCAGGATCTTGCGGACCTTGAGTACGTCCTCGAGCACGTGGGAGCGCGGCGATGACCGAGGACCCGCGGCGCATCCCCGATTCGGCATGCTTCCTCTCCTCAGGCGAGGAGACTTCGTTCATGCGTTCGCGGTCCGGCTTCGCCGATGATGCGGGCGATCCGATGGAGTCCACTGGCAACCTCTTCGACGTGGCGATTCTCATCGGCGTCGGCTTCATGATCTTCGCGCTCTCAAGCTTCGGCCTTCAGGATCTGCTGTCCGACGAGGACATCACCATCGTGAAGAACCCCGGCACCGCGGAGATGGAGATCATCATCAAGGACGATGGCGAGGTGAAGACCCTGAAGCGCACCGAGCAGCAGGCGCAGGGCGAGGGTCAGGCCGTCGGCACCGTGTACCGTCTTGAGGACGGTCGCATGGTCTGGATTCCTGAGGGCGGCACACCCGCAGATGCGGTACCGGCGACCCCTGAAGCGCCGACCGAGCCATAGACGCCGACCCGGGGTGCGCTCGGAATACGACGGACGCCGCACCCTGTAGGGGCACGGCGTCCGTTTCACATCTCTGGCGGAGAGCCAGGGATTCGAACCCTGGGTACGCTTCAAAGGCGCACACACGATTTCCAGTCGTGCTCCTTCAACCACTCGGACAGCTCTCCGTTGGGCGCGTGAGCGCAAGCGGGAGTATACCTGCGCGGCTGGCCTGTGGGCAACGGGCTCCTCGGCGCGGAGCGCTCGGTCGCCCCTACCAGCCGCGACTCGCTCCTCCGCCTCCGGAGCCTCCACCGCCGAAGCCGCCTCCCGAGCCTCCACTCGAGCCACCGCCGAAACCTCCTGAACCACCGAAACTGCTCGGCCCCCCGAAGCCGCCCGACGAGCCGCCTCCAGGTGGTCCCGGCTTGATCCATCCTTTCGCCGTGGCGAGGACGAAGAATCCCACGATCCCTCCGAGCACAAGCACGATGATGAAGACGATCATCCAGTCGCCGCTTGCGGAGTCACCAGGAACGTCAACGGCGCCAGCCTCGTACTCGGCCGCGACGTAGGACGCCAGCCGAGCGTGCCCCGCTTCGATGCCGCCTGCCAGGTCTCCCTCACTGAAGCGCGGCAGCACGTCCTCATCGATGAGCGCGCCCGCGCGTCCATCGGGGATGGCGCCCTCGAGCCCGTATCCGACCTCGATGCGCACCTTCTTCTCCACCGGCGCGACCATCAGCAGCACGCCGTTGTCGAGCTTCTCCGAGCCGACACCGAGCTCGTCGAAGCGCGCCTCGGCGACTTCTTCGATCGTGCGGCCGTCAAGCGACTTCACCGTCACGACCGCGATCTCGGCACCGGGCGTCGAGGACTCGATGCGCGCGGACAGTGCCTCGATGCGCGCTTCGATGTCAGGCGGGATCACGTTGGCCTCGTCCAGCACGTACTCCGCGAATGCCATCTGAGGCAACGCGAACAGCGCCGCGGTCAGCGCCGCGACGGCGAACAGTCGCCGCACCATCGCTATCGCCTACTTGCCGAAATCGACTTGAGGCGTCTGCGCTTCGGCATCCGTGATCTCGAAGTAGTCCGCCAGCGCGAAGCCGAACATCGGGGCGATGACGTTGGTCGGGAAGGTGCGCACCTTCACGTTGTAGACCTTCACCACGTCGTTGTAGTCCTTGCGGGCCACGGCGATGCGGTTCTCAGTTCCGGACAGCTCGTCCATGAGCCGGATGAACGTCTGGTCGCTCTTGAGATTCGGGTACGCCTCGACAACCACCAGAAGGCGACCCAATGCGCTCGTGAGCGCCGCGTCCGCCTCGGCGGCCTCGGCCGGGGTGCCGGCGCCGGAGAGTGCCGCGCGCGCGGCGGTGATCTGGCCGATGATTTCCTTCTCCTGGGCCGCGAAGCCCTTGACCGTCTCGACGAGGTTGGGGATGAGATCCGCACGGCGCTTGAGCTGGTTTTCGATCTGCGCCCACTGGGTCTTCACTTCTTGATCCTGCTGGACCAGTCCGTTGTACATGCCGATGAGCCACATCGCGAGTACCACTACCGTAGCGATGACGGCGATGAGCGTGCCTTTCTTGCCCACGTGACGACTCCCTCCCCGGATGACCGCTCTCCCCTTCGAGTGCAGCGTACAAAGAGTATATCGGCGCGGCGGCCGTAGTGCCCAACTGCGTTCTTGCTCCATACGCGCACCTGTCGCCGCGCAAAACCGCCCCACGCGGGGCTATCATGTGACCATGTGCTCGACCACGAACTCCGCAGTCTCAGCCCTCGTCAGCGCAGGCGTGCTTCCCGCCGATCCGCTGCCATGGATCATGGGCTCCGGCGAACCGATCGCGACGTGGCTCGTCCTCACGGAAGTCCTGGGGCGAGACGCTGGCGACCCGTCAGTAGTGGCGGCGCGCCTTCAGGTGGTCGGGGATCCCGCCGTGCGCACTCTGATCGCCGAGCTTCCGGCATGGGGATCCTCCGGGTCAGTCTCGGATCACCACAACCCGCTGTTCGCACCCAACCGGCTAGGGCTGCTCGCCGACCTCGGAGTTCGAGCGGGCGACGACGACAGTCTGGACGCCCTGCTCGACGCGATGCTTTCGAGCCGGGACCGGCACGGCCGCTTCGTGATACCGGAGTCACTGGCCGCCCGGCCCAAGCCCGAGCGCGGCGCTGTCACCTGCGATTCGAACGCCATTCTCGATGTGGCGTTGCGGCTGGGCCGGTCAAACGATGCCCGGGTCACCGCAGCGCTCAAGCGGCTGGCCGGCGACTCGTCAGAGTCTCCGCAGGGTCGCGGGTGGCGCTGCCTGCCGGAGAAGCGGCCGCTGATCGACTTCACCGTCCGGCGCACCGATGCCTGCCCGCAAGTGACCCTCGAGGCCGCCCGCGCGTTGGCGCACGTTCCGGCAGACCAGCGCCCTGCCTGGGCCTCCGATGCCGCGCGGACGCTGCTTGCCTTCTGGCGTCTGCGCGCCGAAGAACGGCCCTACGACTTCGGGCACGGCTACCAGTTCAAGACGGTGAAATGGCCGTCGTTCTGGTACGACGCCCTTGCCGTGCTCGATGTTGTGTCGCGCTTCCCCGAGGTCTGGGATGGCGGCGCCGATGACGACGCCGACGCTATCGCCACTGCCCAGATCGCCGCCGCGCTCGTCAGCCACAACGTCGGCGCGGACGGCCGCGTCTCGCCCGTGCGCACACACTGCGGCTTCGGGCGCTTCAGCTTCGGGCGGCGCGGCGAGCCCTCGCCCTATGCGACCGCTCGCGTGCTCGCGGTACTCGCTCGCCTCGCTCCGCTCGCGGGCCGTATCGCCGCCGTCGATGTCGCCGCGCTGCCGAGCTCACGCCCCCTCGGCGCCCGCCCCGATGAGGCCGCACGCTCGACCGCTTGCCCGGTGCCGCGGACACGCAGCTACGACCCCGCCCGTGTCCTACCGCGCGTGCTGACCCGACAGCACCTCAACACGCCGTGGGAGCCGGCGAGCATCGAATCGCTCGCGGGCGACATCGTGGGCTTCACCGCCGCCGATCCCGCGACGCCGTACCTGTCACTCGCCGCGCGCCTGCCGAACTTCGAGCCTGCGGCGCTCGACCGTGCACTCGACGAGCGCGGATCCCTCGTCCGGATCAGGTGCATGCGCGGCGTCCTCTACGCGGTGCGGCGCGACCTGGTGCCGATCGTCCACGCCGCCAGCACGCGACAGGTGACGCGCTTCGCCAGGGACTTCGTGAAATCGCGGGGTATCGTCTCTTCCGACTACGAGCGAATCGCCGCGCAGGTGCTGGACGCCACGGCCGAGAAGCCCCTCACAACGGCAGAGCTGCGCGAGAGGCTGCGGCCCAACGTCGACCTAGCCGCGGTGGTCACACTCATGTGCGCCGAGGCGTCACTTGCTCGATGCGCGCCCCGAGACGGGCGCTTCGGACGTGTGCAGACGTTCGCGCCCTTCGCTCAGGTGTTTCCCGACATCGCACTGGGACGCATCAGTGAGGACGACGCGCGAGCTGAACTGCTGCGCGCCTATGTCCGCGGGTTCGGTCCCGTGAGCGCGCGCGATGCCGCGTGGTGGACGGGAATGGACCTCAAGCGCGTGCGGCGCGCGTTCAATGCGCTCGAAGACGAGCTGACCGAGATCACCCTGCGAGGACACGAGGGCACGTGGCTCATGCACGTGGCTGACGCTGAGGAGCTGGAGCGCGCCTCTTTGACCGACGGTTCCGCAGTAGCGCTCCTGCCGACACTCGACCCGCTGATCCTGAGCTACACCGACCGCTCGCGCTTCCTCGACGACGCCGCGCGGCCCTATGTGTTCGATGCCGCACGCCACGTCACGTCCGTCGTGCTCGTGAACGGCCGCATCGCAGGCATCTGGGACGTGCTGACGTGCTCGGAGCCTGAGGTGCTGGTGCACCTGTTCGCCGAGGCGAGCGTCGACACTCGCGACCGCGTCGCCAGTGAAGCAGCGCATCTCGGATCGATGCGGTGCGGGCGCACGGTCCGGACAAGGTTCGTCGACTCGATGGTCCCGCTCTCCGAGCGTCCCATCGGCGCCTACACCCACCCGTTGCGCTGAGGCCCTGGTGACGCGCAGGTCCCCGACCAGGGTGGGTGGTCGGGGACCTGCGGTCGGCTTAGCCGCCGAGAGAAGGCGGCTGAAGCCCGGGGTGCTTACGAGGACACCCCGGGCGAAACCGCGTGCTACACGGGGCTTACCTTGCCGGACTCGACGTCACGCTCGTGACGCTCGCTGGCAGTACCGTGGATGCGCATCCAGATCTCGTCGATGTTGTCGGGCACCTTGCCGTCGATCTTGCTCACGATGATGATCGTGAACAGCGCAAGCGGGAAGGTGAAGATGACCGGGAAGGTCAACGCCCCGAGAAAGCCGAGCAGACCGGTCGCAGGAATGACCTTCAGCTGCATGAGGATGTTCATGAAGATGATCAGGATCGAGCTGGACAGGCCGACGAACATGCCGGCCAGCGCGCCCTTCTCGGTCGTGCCCTTCCACCAGACGCCGGTCACAAGCACCGGCACGAAGGCCGATGCGCCGACCGCAAACGCCCAGGTCACCATCATGGCGATCAAGGCCGGGTACGCCTTGTCCAGACCGGAGGCCGGAATGGCCAGACCGACACCAAGCGCGATCAGGGCGAAGCTGACGACCGATATCTTGGCCACAGCAACCCTCTTGGCCTCAGTCGCGTTCTTGTCCACGTACTTCTCATATACATCGTGGCCGACTGCGGACGCCGCAGCAATCAGCAGCCCACCGATGGTCGAGAACATCGCGGCGAACGCGCCTGCGGTCACGATGCCCATCAGCCAGTCGCCGCCCAGCAGCAGGCCCACCGTGGGCATCAGCTGATCGGCCTTGACCAAGACTCCGTCGACCAGCGGCGCGGTCGCGTTGTAGGTGCCGTTGGCTGCGGCATCGCCGATGATGCTCCGACTGGCAAGCCCGACGATCGGCGAGATGATGTAGAAGATGCCGATGAAGACGAGCACCCAGAAGGTGGAACGGCGGGCGGCCTTGCCTGACGGGTTGGTGTAGTACCGGTTCAAGATGTGCGGCAGGCCAGCCGTACCCAGGACCAACGCAAGCACCATAGAGAACTGGTCGAGCGGGTTGTAGCGGTGGCCTGGCTCGTTGAACAACATGGTGCGCAACTTGTGGAGCTTGTTGGCCTGACCAAGCAGGACGTCGACCTTGGCGGTCTCGTCACCTGCCGCGATGACCTCCTCGACCCCGGCGAACGCCTCGGGGCTCATGGTCGCCTTCGCGTTGTCATAGACGGTCTTGGGCTGGCCGGTCTCCTCGTTGATGACCGGTTCACCTGTCGCAGGATCCTTGATGGGGGCGACGAGCTCAGCGACGGTCATCGTCTTGGCGCCGGTGAGCTTTGACTCACTCTGCTTCGCGAGCTCGCCCGGATAGCTGAAGCCACTGCCGAAGGCGAAGATCGTAACCAGAGTCATCGCGAACATGAGCCACCAGAACTGGAACACCTGGTTCAGGGTGGTTCCCTTCATGCCGCCGACCGCGACGTAGAACATCATGATCGCGGCAACCACGACGACGCCCGTGGTGTACGGGTCCATACCGAACATGCCGGCGCCGACGAGCACCTGCCACGTTGAACCCGCTCCGAACATCTGCGGAGCCATATAGAACAGCGACACGAGCAGTACCGCAAGCACCGTCAGCAGACGCATCCGGCTGGTGCCGAAGCGCCCGAACGCGAAGTCAGCGACGGTGTACTCACCGAAACGCCTGAGCGGCGAGGCGATGAACAGCACGACCACCATGAAGCCGCCCGCGAAGCCTGCGGCGTACCACACACCGTCGAGCCCCGAGGCGTAGACGGCGGCTGCAACACCTAGGAACGAGGCGGCCGACAGGTAGTCGCCCGAGATCGCTGACGCGTTCGTGAACGTGCCGACCTTGCGTCCCGCGAGATAGAAGTCGGCCGTGGTGCGGGTGAAACGCCTCGAGAAGATGGACAGTCCGATGGTGAAGAGGATGAGCGCGATAACGAGACCCACTGCGACCATATTCACGATGCATCACCGCCCCTCATCAGCTTGGCTTCGGCCGCATCGGCCATGTCGTTGATCTTGTCGTCGAGCTTGTCCGCCTGCACCGAGTACGTCCACGCCATGCCCCACAGGAACACGAAGTAGAGCAGCGAGACGAACAGGTAGTTGGGAGTGAAGCCGCCCCAGATGGTCGTGGCGTACCAGCTCTCAATCCACACCGATCCCGCCGGAATGGCCAGCGTGACGGCAAAGAAGACGGCGCCGTAGGTGAAACTCAGTCTGCGCTGGACCTTGAAGACCTCGTCGACGGTCTCGAGCGTGTCAACGTGGGTCCCTACCCGCATGATCACTTTGCCGCCGAGAGTCTCGACGCGGCCCTTCTCAGAAGTTATGCCCTTGCTCATTTCACACCTCCTTGGGTTCTCGTCAGTCGATCTTGACGACGAAGACGGGAATGGAAGAGGCGCGAATGACGGTCTCAGAGATGCTGCCCATGCCCAGGCGCTTGAGACCGGTTCGGCCGGTGTCACCAAGGACGATGAGATCTGCGCCCATCTCCTCGGCGGTCTTGACGATGCGCTTCGCGACGCCGCCGTGGATGATCTTGATCTCCACGGGGATATCGTTGCGCTCACACATGACCTTGGCTATGCCGAGGCCCTTGACCGACGGGTGGGCACCTTCCCACACGTCATCTGCTTCGCTCTCTTCGGGGAGCTGCAGGCTCTCTGCCCCATCATCGACAAAGATCGCCTTGATGGTGGCGTTGAAGGTCTTGGCGAGTGTGACCGCGTACTGGGTCGCCATGACCGCAGGCTCGGAACCATCGGTAGCGAGAAGGATCTTATCGACGTCGAGACACACCTCGTCGATCTCACCCATCTTCACTTGCTCAGCAGCTCCTTTGATGCAGACCTTCATCTCGTTCACCTCCTTGTGCACATTGCACGTAGACCGGACAGGCCGACACGTGGACTCTAGGCGCGTGCGGAGGCGAGCGGGAGGAAGTACCTGCCAGCGGTGAGAGAGCGTCGGCATTCGGCAGCATCAGGCGGGTGAGCGGCGCGCGGCCTGCGTGCGCTCACCGTCAGCGGCGTAAGAAGCGCTGGTGAGCGGCGAATTCGGGGCTACTGACCCGCCGGACTGCCGGCGGCCGGCTGCGCGCAGGGCACCTGGCTAGCGGCGAGCGGCGCGATTTCGAGGGTGACCGTCGTTCCGACACCCGAATCACTCGTGATGGTGAACGCACCGCCCTCGCCGAAGTACCCCTTGAGACGGTCCCTGACGTTGCGCAAAGCGATACCCAGACCGGTGCTGGCGGAGGTCTCGAAGATGTGCGCCAAGCGCTCCGGCGGAATGCCGATGCCGTCGTCGGCCACCGCCAGACGGAGCACGCCACCCGTGCACGCCCCGGTGATGCGCACGGTGAGGGTGGACCCGTCAGGTCTCATGCCGTGACCGATCGCGTTCTCCACGAGCGGCTGCACCATGAATGCCGGCAGCGACTGAGCCAGCGCTTCGTCGTCAACGTCGTACTCGATCGCGAGACGATCACCGAAGCGCGCCTGCTCCAGTTCAAGGTACATGCGCACGAACTCAAGCTCCCGCTCGACGGTGACGAGGTTGTTGGCCTGCTCGAGCGTTCGGCGGTAGAAGGAGCCGAAGTTCCGCAGCAGACGTCGGGCCTCAATCGGGTCGGTACGGATGAACGCGGCGATGGTGTTGATGGTGTTGAACAGGAAGTGCGGGTTGATCTGCGCCTGTAGTGCTTTGAGTTCCATCTCGCGCGCCAGATCGGTCTGGTACTCAAGCTCGGCCAGCTCCAACTGCGTGGAGAGCAGCCGCGCAAGCCCCTCTGCCATCGCCAGCTGGGTCTCGTTCAGGTACTTGTCGGAGGTGTAGTAGAACTTCAGCGTGCCGACGGGCCTGTCTCGCTGCTCAAGCGGCACGACGATCGCCGCGCGTAGCCGACAGGTCGGCTCGGGGCAGCCGATCTCTTCCTTGGTGTGCAGGATCCGCGGCTCGTCGTCACTAAGCGCCTCGTGCGTCGCGCGGGTGATGATGGGGCCTCCGACGTGGTGGTGCTCCTCTCCCACTCCGGCAAACCCCAAGACGGTGTCAGCATCGGTGATGGCCACGGCAGCCGATGCGCTTTCGGCCAAGACGATGCGACAGACCTCGCCGGCGGATTCCGGGTTCAGGCCGTGGCTCAGAAACGGAAGCGACTCGTTCGCGATCTTGAGCATCCGGTCGGACTGGAGCGCCCGCACGTGATCGGGCCGCGACATCATCCGGCGATACACTCCGGAGAACGAGACCGCCACCAACCCGAGCACCGCCGCCTCGACGACCAGGTTCGTCACGCCGGCGAGCGTCCCCCAGATGGCCGCGGTGCCCAGCGCGATGACCAGAACGAGCATAAGAATGTCGGCCCAGTTCTGCCGACGTACCGACGGCAGTCCGCCGCCGAGGACGAGCATCCTGTCTTCGATGTCCTCGGGCAGCGGCAGCGTGATTCCCCTCGAAGCGTTCGCGGCGGCACGGGCCGCCACCCGTCAGTCGGTCTTGAAGCCCTGAAGCCCACCTGCAAGCTTGCTTGCCTCGGTCTTGACCGACGCCGCGGACTGCGCCAGCTGCTGCGCGGACGCGGCGTTACTCGTCACGCCCGCAGATACTTGCTGCATCACGTCCACGATCTGACGCGCGGCGGACTGCTGCTGCGAAGCGGCTGTAGCGATCTCGCGGGCGGCAAGGGCGGTCTTGTGCATGCGCTCGTAGATCTCATCGAACTTGTCGCGGGTGCGTCCTGTCTCGGCTACCGTGCTGGAGCCGAGCTCCGCCTGCGCCTCAGCGCTCGCCGCCAGTTCGCGGCTCGCGTCTTGGATGCTTTGGACGAGCGCCCCGATGCGACCGATGGACGTGGATACCGAATCGGCCAGGGTGCGAATCTCTGTCGCGACCACGCCGAACCCCTTGCCCGCCTCGCCCGCGCGCGCCGCTTCGATCGCCGCATTCAGCGCGAGAATCTTGGTCTGTTCGGCGATCGAGCCGATGACGAAGGTGACCTGCCCGATATCTTCAGCCACCGCATTCAAGCTGCCCGCCGCGGAGAGCACGACCTGCGCGCCGCCTGCGAGTCGCTCGACATGCCCAAGTCCACCCTCGACCGCCTCACGGCCGCTCTCGGCCGTCTCGAGCGAGTCCTCCGCGATCTCGAGCACCCGCCGTGCGCCGTCCGCAACCGCCGCAAAGGATCGATCCAACTCCTCGATCGTCGCCGTGGCCTCGGCAACCGATGATGCCTGCGACGTTGCGCTTTCAGCCTCGAGATTGGACGACTGTGCGATCTGTGTGGCGACCGAATCCAGACTGGTGACCGACGAACTGACGCTGCCGATGAGCCCTCGCAGGCTGATCGTCATCTTGTTGAACGCGGCTCCCGTGATACGGGCCTCGAGGAAGCCCTTCTCGGGGACCTGTACAGTCAGGTCGCCTGACGCCACCTGATTCGCCGCGGTACCAACGGCCACGACCGGTCGCGCGAGCGCGTTCGATATGAACCAGGCGAAGAGCACTGCCACAACCACGCCGAAGAGCACTACCATGCCCATGGCCCACGAGAAGGCGTTCGACGCCGCGTCGTACGGCGTCTTGTCCAATCCCACGAAGAGCATGCCGACCACCGCATCGTCAGGATCGATGAGCGGCTCGTAGGCGGCGAAGTAGTCGCGGTTCACCACGAACGCCTCACCGCGGAAGGGCTTTCCCGTCTCCAACACGGCGGCTCGGACCTTGTCGGAGATGACCGTGCCGACAGCTCGCTCGCCAGCATCGTTCTGCACGGTGGTCGCCACTCGGACGCCATTCTGGAACACCGTGGCCACACCGCCGACCTTGTTCACCACGGAGTCCACCAGGGCGTTGTCGCCCTTGAGAAGTTCGATGCCCACGAGGGTACCGACGGAACCCGTGTCTGTGGCGACGGGGGCCAAGGCCACGAGCGCGAGTGCGCCATCTGCCTCGGTCGGCACGACCGTGCCGCCGTCGGTCTCCTTCGCCTCGATGTCGAGCCCGCTTGTCGCGCCGAGGGACTGCAGCTCGCGCGCCGGGACGATGGCGACGAACGCCTGCGGATCGCGGGAGCTGCGCAAACGCTCTACCGCACCCCACCCCAGTCGACGGGCCTCAAGCCCCTCCGTCGACGCGCGCACGGTGCCCTGCCGGTCGACGAACATCAGGTAGTCGAAGCCCAAGGTCGCCGACTGACGGCCGAGCTCATCTGATATCTCAGCATCGGACTGAAGCTTCGCGTCACGGAACAACCGGGCGATGGAGCCCACCTGGTCGCCTCGATCCTGAAGCCGATCATCAAACGAGGACCTCATCACCGTGGCGTGGGTCTCGAGCGTGCTCTGCGCCTGCTCGCCCGTGGCGCTCCTGAACCACGGAGTGGCCACGAACATCGCGACGGAGAGCGGGATGAGCGCCGAAATGACGTAGCTGATCATAAGGCGCTGCCTGAGGGTGATATCGCGCTTCACTTGTTGGTCCCTCCCCCGGTGCCGGTCCGCACTGAGGATTCTACCACCGCGCGTGTCAATGGCTCCCGTAGGGAATCTACCTGACAGAACGACCGCACCCGACCCACGGAGGAGCCCATGCCCACCGGAAAGCTCATCGCGCTCTACGGAATCACCACAGCTGTCTTCTTCGCTATTGACTTCGTCTGGCTCACGGTAGCCACGCCGCGCATCTACCAGCCGATGCTGGGCACCGCACCCGACGGGCTGCTCAAGGCGCAACCGAACCTGCCGGTAGCCGCAGCGTTCTACCTCTTCTACGTCGTCGGCATCCTCGCGCTGGCCGTCATTCCCGGGCTTCGGGAGGGAGCCGTGCTCGGCGCGGTGTGGCGTGGCGCTCTGTTCGGGTTGCTCGCGTACGCGACCTACGATCTCACGAACCTAGCGACGATAGACGGTTGGCCCTGGCAGATCTCCGTGATCGACATGGTGTGGGGAACGGTTCTGAACTCGGCGGTCGCCGCCGCCGGCTTCTACGCCGGCCGCTGGCTCGGCTTGGGCGGGTAGGGGTCGCTCATGCCGCGCTCGATCTGGAGGGGCACGATCTCATTTGGCCTCGTCACGATTCCCGTCTCGGTGATGCCTGCCGTCGCCACCAACGACATCGCCTTTCACCTCCTCGACAGCCGAGATCTGTCGCCCATCCACACCAAGCGCGTGAACGAGGCCGGCGAGGAGGTGGCGTGGGAGCTGATCGTCAAGGGGCGTGAGGTCGGCGACGGGCGCTGGATCACGGTGACCGACGACGAGATCAAAGCGGCCAACGTGGCCGCGACGCAGACGATCGACGTGCTCGGCGCGGTGTGCGCAGACGAGGTGCCGCTCTCCTACTTCGACACCCCCTACCATCTGACGCCCGACAAGCCGGGCATCAAGGCCTACGCGCTCCTGCGTGAGGCCCTGCGCGCATCGGGCCGCATCGCCATCGCCCAGGTCGTGATTCGCAGCCGCCAGCACCTCTGCGCGCTGGTGCCGCAGGGCGACCTGCTCGTGCTCGAGCTGCTGCGCTACCCGCGCGACCTGCGTGCCGCCGACGACCTTGCCGTACCCGGCTCCGACTTGGAAGCGCTGGGCATCACCGAGGCCGAGCTTGAACTCGCGAACCAGCTGGTAGCCACGATCCAAGGGCCGTGGGCGCCCGAAACATACCGCGACACCTTCCGCGAGGAGGTTCTCGCGCTCATCGAACGCAAGGCGGCAGGCGAAGCGGTCACCCCGACGGCTCCGCAGCCACCCGCAGCAGTGGCTCCCGTGATAGACATCGCCGAGCTGCTCAAGCGCAGCGTCGAGGAGGCGCGCCGGGCCAAGACCGCGGGTGAGGCGTCGTGAGCCGCCTATCCCCGCCCACGGGGAGCTGAAGCCGGTTGCCGCTTGAGGAGTATCAGGCCAAGCGCGACTTCGCTCGCACGCCCGAACCGGTCGGCGGTTCTCCGTCGGCTGATGCGCTGCGCTTCGTCATCCAGCAGCACCACGCGTCGCGGATGCACTGGGACTTCCGCCTTGAGCTGGACGGGGTCTTGCTGTCGTGGGCGGTGCCGAAGGGCCCATCTCTGGACCCCGCCGACAAGCGGCTGGCCGTGCGCGTCGAGGACCACCCCTTGGACTACGCGGACTTCGAGGGCACGATTCCCGCCGGCGAGTACGGAGGCGGGAGCGTCATCGTCTGGGACTCCGGCACCTGGGAGCCGCTCGGTGACCCCCACGCGACGATGGCGAAGGGGGACTTCAAGTTCCATCTCAACGGCACGAAGCTCGTGGGAGGGTGGGTACTCGTCCGGCTCAAACCACGCGGCAACGAACGTGGCGAGAACTGGCTGCTGATAAAGGAACGCGACGAGCACGTCGTGCGCTCAAGCGAGTTCGACGTCGTGCGCGATCGCCCCGAGAGCATCGTGAGCGGCCTGACGGTTGACGAGGTCGGCGCGGCGCCGGCACCGACTGCGGTCGCCACGCCGGAACCGGTTGAGGCCACCGAGGAGCGCGCGCCCGCGGGGGCCCTCGAACCGCCCGAGCTCGCGCTGTGCACGCTGGTGAGTGCCCCACCCACCGAGCCGGGTTGGCTGGCCGAGGTCAAGTACGACGGATACCGGCTCACGATCGCCGTGGAAGGCGGACGCGCCCGCTGCTTCTCGCGCAACGGCGCCGATGTCACGAAGCGGTTCGCCGGGCTGGGCCGGGCGGCGGCCGCACTGCCGGCCGAGACCGCGCTGCTTGACGGCGAGGCGGTCGTCTTCGACGAGCGCGGTGCCACCGATTTCTCTGCGCTGCAGGGCGCTATCGCCAGCGACCAGGCGCGCATCTCCTTTGCCGCTTTCGACCTGCTCCACCTCAACGGGCACGACATCACCGGGCTTCCCACGACAGAGCGCAAAGCGCTCCTGACCACGCTTGTGGGCGACGAAGCGGGACCCGTGCGCGTGGCCCCCTACGTGTCAGATGGGGCAGCCGCCTTCCATGAGATCGCGTGCGCGCAGGGGCTCGAGGGCGCGGTCTACAAGCGTGCTGACTCCGGCTACCCTGCGGGGCGCACCAAGACATGGCTCAAGGTGAAGTGCCGTCAGCAGCAGGAGTTCGTGGTCGTGGGCGTGAGCGAACCGGCGGCGGGGCGGACCGGTTTCGGGGCCGTGCTCGTCGCCGTACAGGGCGACGACGGTGTTCTGCGGTTCGCAGGACGCGTGGGGAGCGGCTTCACCGAGGCGCTGCAAGCCGAGCTGCTGGGGCAGCTCGAGCCGCTCGTGCGCGCAACGCCGCCGCTTGATGACGCACCCGCGACAGCCGATGGGCGCGCGGTGCGCTGGGTCGAACCCCGCGTGGTCGTCGAAGTCGCCTTTGCGGAGTGGACGTCTGAAGGACGCCTCAGGCAGCCGTCGTTCAAGGGCATGCTCCCCGAGGCGAATCCCCATGAGGTTCGTCGGCGGGAACCCGAGCGTCCCGCGCTCGAGTCCGAGCCGACGCCGGCCGCGGCACCGCCTTCGTCCGGAAACACGGTGGCCGGCATCCGCATCACGCACCCGGACAAGACCTTGTTTCCCGACAGCGGCTTCTCGAAGGTCGAGTTCGCGCGCTACTTCGAGACCGTCGCGCCGCTCATGCTCACCGAGACGGCGGAACGCCCCCTCACGCTGGTCCGCTGCCCGGTGGGCGACGGCTCCAAGTGCTTCTACCAGCGCCATCCGGACAAGGGGCTGCCCGCAGCAGTCGGGCGCTTCACGCACGCGCTGGCGGAGCACGACGACGATGAGGAGTGGCTCGTTGTCCGCGATGCCGCGGGCCTCGTATCACTGGCCCAGATGGGCGTTGCCGAGGTCCACACGTGGCTGTCATCGGTCGACACCCCTTCCCGGCCCGACATCATCGTCTTGGACCTCGACCCGGGCCCCGGGGTGACCTGGCCCGCCATCGCGGATGCCGCCCGGCTGTTCCGCGAGCACGCAGCGGCCCTGGGCTTCGAACCCCATGTGAAGTCCACCGGTAGCAAGGGGCTCCACATCGTGTTGCCGATTGAGCCGGTGTGGGAGTTCGTGCGCATCCGCGCCTTCGCGCGGGCCTTCGCCGAGCGCGTCTGTGCGCTCGACCCCGACCGCCTCACCCCGAAGATGGCCAAGAACAGACGCGACGGGCGGATCTTCGTCGACTACCTGCGCAACTCAGAAGGTGCGAGTGTGGTGGCGCCGTACTCGACGCGGTTCCTGGCAGGGCCGAGCGTGGCGGTGCCGTTGGCGTGGGAGGAACTCGACGAACCCGCGCTCGACATCCGGGCCTTCACGCCGGAGGTGGTGCTCGCGCGGATGGAGGAGGGCATCGACCCGTGGCGCGGCCTTCGGGATGCGGCGGTCGGTGCGCGCGTGCTCAAAGCTGCTGAGGCCGAGCTGAGCGGGTAGCACCAGCGGCCGGATGGGCCCTCGTGACTACGCGAGCTGGCGGACCTTCTGTGCGGCGGCCGTCGCCATGTCCTGACCGACCACCAGACGCAACGCGTTGATGAGGTTGTCGGCGATGGGTTCGAGATCGGAACGCTCGATGGTATCGGGCGACTTGCCCAGGCGCTTGCTCTCCACGTCTACCGACACCGTGGCCAGAACGGTGCCGATGACCGGACGAAGCGTTTCCTCTATGCGCTGTGCGAGCAGGTTAGCCACGCCCCACGTCCCCGTCACTATCCGCTGGTGACTCCTCGGTCGCGGTGCCGGTCACTTCTCGGTCAAGCAGTTGAGAACCGGTCATCGCCTTCATGAAGCTGGTGAGTCCGTGCCGCACGCTGGCAAAGTAGAGCGCCAGTAGCGCCATGGCCACGATGACGAGTACTTCGGAGGCGAGCTGAACCTGCGCCATAGTCACCATCGGAACGAAGTTCAGCACCCACTCAGCCAACGCCGATGAGGCCAGACACAGCGTCGCCAGCACCACATACCTGAGTTTCTCGGCGATTGCCCCGCCAGCCGCCGCCTTTCCCAGCTTTCTCGCCTCAAGCAGGAGCAGCGCCGCGATGAGCAGCCCGACCAGGCTGATGCCAAGGCGAATGAGCGAGTCGACGGACGTCGGCAGGGACTCCACGGCGTACGCGGGGGCCGGCGCCAGGAGCGCAGCGAACGCGGCTACAAGGAGCCATCTCGGCGCCCGGCTCATCGTGAGTACCTCCTTCGCGCACGGCCGTGGTCGTGGGGCAACGAGCCCGTTGCTTCGTGATGTGCCCCCGCACATAGCTCAAGCATGTGTTTCGTTCGAATCCGAATGACATGATACCCCGCACGAGCTGCCGTGGGGCCGAGATTGCACCGGAGTGACCTGGGTCACACACGGGTCGAGGGACAGCGCGCTCAGTCGGCGCCACCGCCACCCCCGCCGCCGCCTCCGCCGCCGCCTCCGGAGAACCCGCCGCCGCCTCCGGATGACGAGGACATCTCACTGGAGGCCACCTGCGAAGCACTCACAAACGACGACGAGATAGAGCCCACCGGAGAGTGGCCGTAGCCACCGGCCGAGTAGGCCCACCAGTACGTCGTCTGGAAGCCGGGGTCGCGCACGACCTCAGGCAGCTTCACGCGCAGCTGCTCGATGACCTGCTCGGCGATGCCAAACACGACCGCAAGCACGAGAAACCGGTTCCAAAGAACCACCGACTGTGGCGGAGCCTCGGAGAGCCGGGAGAAGTCGCGCAGGTAGTTGCGGACACCCTCGTATCGGCGGTAGAGGTCGTTGCCCTCCGTGGTCCGGCGATTCATCTTCACGGCGAGCGGAACCATCGCGATGGCACATACCGCGGGCACGAGCAGTGCCCACCAAGCGCCGGAGACCACGGCCGCTGCGACGGCTACGGCGCCGACGATGGCAATCGCCACCCAGGTACCAATCTGCCAGCCGGCTGCGTCGGCGTCGAAGTACCCCGCCGCCGTGGCCGCTCCCGAGGCTGATGCCTTCCACTCCTTCACTTGGTTCGTGAAGGTCTCCGGTTTGGCCTTGGCGTAGGTCTTGAGCTCTGTGAGCGCCACCTGTGTGCGCCCGCTGCCTACGACATCGAAGATCAGCCACAGCGCCCCCACGTCGATGGCATCGAGCCCGACCGCCTTCTCGGGCACCCTCGTGAGCAGGAACGTGTCCTCCTTGCCCCCGAACACGCCCGCGAGCCCGGTCTTGTCGACGGTGATCGGGGCCATCTGGATGATGCCCCGGTCCGCCAGATTCATGAGCGTCGCGGCGATGTCCTCATCTTTCACGGTGCCAAACCGCCACAGCGCCCCGATCACCGCCGGGTGCAGGTGCGGCGCCGGGTCCTCGCGGAAATAGTCACCCTGGAAGTCAGACGGATGCTCTCGGCCATGCCGGTTGAACTGAACGACGAAGAAGGCGAGCACCCCTATGCCGAAAATCGCTGCAAATCCTGAGCACCCCCACGTCTGGACGCGAGCGGCGACGCGCGCGCTGTTGGCCTCATCAGCCCGCGAGCCCTCTTCGTCGAGCACCTGCTGAAGTCGCGGCTCCTCGATGAGGGGCGCCGCGGGCAGAGCCTCAACCGGATAGAGCACGCGCGCTTCCACGAACGTGGTCGCGGGCACGTCGTCAACCTGCAACGTCACCGTGCCGTCGTCTCCGATAGCCACCACGCCCGTGAGCGGGCCGTGCGCCCAGGCCTTGACCTGATCCTTCGTCAGCGGCGCGGGCGGCGTGATCGCCGCCTCGAAGCTACCGGCGGGAACCTCCCACCCGTCGCCTAGGAACTGCCAGTACAGCTCGCCGGTATCGGTCCACCGCTTCGCGGCCCCCTTGGCGACGTACTCGAGCACGAACTCCCGCGTCGAGTCAGCCGCATCGTGGAAGACGTGCACTTCGACCGCGCTGCCGGTGTCACGCACCAGGTACGTGCCCGGCACCCGCAGCGTGCGGTCGTCGATGCCCGCGGAATCGCCCGTGGGCGAGTATGCGCCGGCCGCGTCTCCCACTGAGACGACCTCGATGCCGCTCGAGCCCCCGGTGCCCAAGATCCAGTACACGCGCGAGTAGTCGCCGTTGAACGTCATCGCCCGGCGCTCCACGACGCGCAGGTCGCCGTTGTCGAGCACCTGCGCAGCGATGTTGACGGTGTCGACCGAGTAGTCCTTGGCCAGCGCGGCGGCTGGGCCGAGAGCGCCGATGCCCACGATGAGGCCAAGCACCACTCCTACGAGCGCGATTCTCGTTCGCAATATCACGACTTCTCCTCCCTCAGCCGCCTGAAGAACGCGCGCAGCATCTCGGCCGACTCCGCCTCGAGGACACCCGTAGTCACCTCGAACCGATGGTTCAGCCGCGTATCATCGTGTAGATCGTACAGCGTGCCGAGGGCACCGGCCTTCGGGTCGGGTGCCGCGTACACGCAGCGAGCGATGCGCGCCTGATGCATGAGCCCCGCACACATCGGGCACGGCTCAAGGGTCACGTAGACGGTGCAGTCCGACAAGCGCCAGCGGCCGAGTTTCGACGCTGCCTCGCGGATGGCGAGGAGCTCCGCGTGCCCGGCGGGGTCATGGTCGATCTCGCGCCGGTTGCACGCCCCGGCCACGACGGCACCGTCGCACACGACGACCGCGCCGATCGGCACCTCGCCGATGGCCTCGGCCGCGCGCGCCTGCTCAAGCGCCATGGCCATGTAGGTCTTGTCGGAGTTCTCCACGCTTGGCCCCCGTGCCATCGCCCTCGATCCTCGCCCTCGGGTTCGAGTCTAGCGCGCCCACAGCTCCGGGGCTATGCGCTTGCCGGGACCGCGCTTGCCGGCGAACCGAACAGTGCCGCGTTGTCCCGGGCGAACTGCTCGAATGTGATGGCCGGACGACCGATGAGGCGGGGCAGCTCCTGCGTGACGGTCCCGGCCATCCCGAGCTTGGCGACGAGGTAGATGCCGCGCATGACGGTGATGAAGTCTCGGGGGTGGCCGGCTGCCGCCATGTGGCGAGCGAACTGGGCCCCGCTCGGCGCCGTGTAGCGGATCTCGCGGCCCGTGACCTGGCTCAAGATGCGCGCGGCGTCCTGGTAGGTGATGGCCTCTCGCCCGGTGACCGCGTAGCCCCGGTTAAGGTGGCCATTCTCGCTCAACACAACGGCCACGGCCTCGGCGATGTCGCGCACGTCGATCAGACTGGTTCTGCCGTTGCCGGCAGGCACGCTGATGACACCGTGGTCGCGGATGTCGGCCAAGTGGGTCGTCGAGAGGTTCTGCATGTAGAAGCCGGGTCGGATCATCGTCCAGCCGAGCCCGCTTCCTTTGAGTCGCTTCTCTATTCCATGGTGCGGCACGATGGGGTTGCGCTCCACTCCCAACAACGACAAGAACACGACGTGCCCGACGCGCGCTTCATGCATCGCTGACAGGAACGGCTCGAACGCCGCAGCCTTGGCCATGTGCGGCGGACGGACGAGAAAGACCCGGTCGACACCCGCAAGTGCGGGCCCAAACGTCGCGGGATCAGTGAAGTCGAATGCGCACGTGTCGATGCCGTGAGCTGCAAACGGCAGCGACGATGCCGTCCGCGTGGCGGCCCGTACGCGCTGGCCGCGCGCGACGAGCTGCTTCACGACCTCGTTACCCACGTTCCCACTGGCTCCGGTGACCAGCACGATTCCGTTCATCGGACACCCTTCATCTCGGGCGACGCCTCGAGGGCATCGCCTGCCTCGGCCAGGAGTGCGGCCAGCTCGCTCACGCGCTGGGCGCCGACCACGCCAACCAGCGCGCACGTCACCCGAGCGGCAGCATCTTCGATATCGGCCAGCGCCGCAGTCGCGCGTGGACTCGGGGCGAGCAGGTGAGAACGGCTGTCCCCCGGGTTCGGCGTGACTTCGAGCCACGCGTCGCGCTCCAGCCGACGAACGAGCCCGGTCATGGTGGGCCGATCCATCCCGAGGCGTCCCGCCACCGCGCTGGGCGTGGACACTCCTGGCGCATGGACCACCGACAGCAGAACGGCGGCCTGCTGCGGCGTGAGTCCGGTGGGACTCAGGTTGTCGGCCATGCGCGCACGCATGAGTCGAGCGAAGCGGTTGGCGAGGTAGCCGACGTCGGTGGGTTCAGGTCGCACGATCAACTCCCGGTGTCATCCATCGGGGCCCTCATCGGACCCGACATGTAGTTAGTGTACTAACTTTTCTTGGGGGTCGCAACCCTCTGGTGCACCGAAGCCTGATGCGCGTGATATCCTGCCCTCGCCGCGCGAGCACGGAGGGGTGGCAGAGTGGTTGAATGCCCTGGTCTTGAAAACCAGTAGGCCCGCAAGGGTCTCGTGGGTTCGAATCCCACCCCCTCCGCCACGCGGGCCAGCTGCCGACCTACTCGCGGGCGATTCCCGATGCCATGACACGACGAAGCCCCCGCTCCTCAGCGGGGGCTTCAGACTGCTGACAAACCCCCGTCGGTCTCCGGGTCGACGGGGGTTTGCGGTCTTCTGGGGCGGAATCGAGGAGGTTGCGGGCAATTCGCGGGCGCAGCGCTTCGGCGGAGAGGCCCCTTTCGGCCCTCAGGTGAGCGCGA
>JAXMKZ010000040.1 GCA_034370385.1 Coriobacteriia bacterium | reverse complement strand
TCGCGAAAGTTGACCTGAAGCCGAACACCTCGTCACACTTATGCACAAGCGCGTCGCTTCGCTCCGACCCGTTCGGCTTCAGCCGTTACGGTGTTCGACTTGGAGTGGAATAGGTGTGCGACTTCGGCGTAATCCGCAGTGAAGAGCAGGTCCCTACGGTGCGAGGGGCCCGTGGGAGCCACAGGTCCGGCCGGACTCGCCGCACCGCTTTCCGACGCCGGAGTCCCGCACGCCGCACAGTAGCTCGCGCCGTCGATCAATGAGTTCCCGCAGCTGCCACAGAACAACCGACTACCCCCTCCGTTCGGACAACCCGCCGGGGCCGGGCTCACGCATCAGAGCATATCCGGGGAGCCCAAGTCCCGATAGAAGACCCGGTACGTCGGCGGAACAGCGTCCACGATAGCGTTGAAGTACCTCCTGTAGGCTTCGATGTTGACTGTTCCGCTGGCGGCGTACTCCATTCGGACTGCGTCCAGCTGCGCGTAGGCGGCCTCGAAGTACTCCGCGTCGAGTCCACTGGGCGGCTCCCAGCGAATCGAGTAGCGGGAGTCGGCACTCTCGCTGGAGAAGTCATTTGTCCTGCACTCGTAGCGCTCAAGCACTGCGCCCGTCACCATGTCGGCGATGAGCCATACCTGCGGTCGTGGCATCAATCCGCTCCGCATGTCGTCCGCAGAGTACAGAAACGCGAAAGAGGCAATCACAGCACGCCCTTCATGCATCCTGATGAGCGGCTGTGAGGTGGTGTGGGGAACCTTCACACCCCCCACGATCTCGCTCGAGTGAAGTGCCCGCACCTCACCGCTGGGCTTGAAATCAGACATCATCTTCTCCATTTCCTAGACAAGCAACCCGCGGCCGCACGCAATCACGGTTTCCTCGAAACGACTATGCAGGTGGGGTCAGCGATCGTCCGATCCGGTGTCCCGATATACATCGCATGGAACTGAGTCGCATCGACGTGATCAACGCCACCGCCCGAGTCGACAATGCTGAATCCGGTGATGTCCCCAGTGTCGCTACGTTCCACCCCGTTGACTTGGATCCAATGATCGGTGAACACCTGATCGGTGAAAGCATCGAATCCGTAGTCCTCACCCCAGAGCGTCTTTGAGTCCACGGCGATGTTGATGACGCTGCCGCTTTCAAGTCGTTCGGCAATCTGTTGCTCAGTCAGCGCGTTCTCGAAGTCGAAACACCCGACATCGATCCGCTCGGGTTCGATCTCGCGGTAGAGCTCAACAAGTTGCTCAGTGGTAGTGCCGCCGCACGCGGCAGGGTCACCTGTCACTGAGCAGAGTCCGTTGTCGACGGCCACGGTAAGGCAACCGTTCTCGCTGTACTCTGAGCCGCCAAACAGGCTGTTAAGTGAGTTCGAAATAGTGGTAGGCCCGCAGGTGCCTTGGAACTCGAAATCGTTGATTCCCTGTTCGTAGGCGACAATAGGAGGCTCCATGATCTCCTGCAGCTCAGGTGCGGCGGTGATGTCGGGCCGGATCTCGGGATCTGAGGCACAGTCATCCAGCCCCGAGGCATCGGGGAGCTCGGCAGTTTCGGGCGTCTCGGGCGCCTCCGGAATCGGCTGCAGGTCGTTGACGAACCCGTCGATGACGGGCAGATCCGAGGACTGTGGCGGCTCGGTCACGCCTTCGACGGGGAAGAAGCCCTCGGGCGGCATCTCAGGCATCGACTCAGGCTCGTGCTCGAACGTGTCGATGACATCCAGCCCAGAGGGGGCGGGCGGCTCGGCGGTCTCGGGCGGTCGGTTTATCTCCTCCATCTGCTGGAAGGGATCCTCGTAGTCTGCCGGCACCGTCGGCACCTCCACGGGAGTGTCAGCAGACTCCGGCACTAGGTCGGACACATCGACTGCAGGTGGGGCCTCGTCCAGCGCGGTGGGCGTCTCGGGCGCCTCCGGAATCGGCTCCGGGTCGTTGACGAACCCGTCGATGACGGGCAGATCCGAGGACTCTGGCGGCTCGGTCACGCCTTCGACGGGGAAGAAGCCCTCGGGCGGCATCTCAGGCATCGACTCCGGCTCATGCTCGAACGTGTCGATGACATCCAGCCCAGAGGGGGCGGGCGGCTCGACGGTCTCGGGGTCGAGATCATAGTGGTTCTCGTCCAAGGCACTCCCCTTAGCCTGGGAGCAGCTACAGTGACTCCAACTGAGCCACCAGCCGCTCCGACAGCACATCCCACTCGGCGTACTCACGGGCGTAGCCTGCAAACTCGGCCGAGATATCATCGAGTGTCGCCTGCATGTTCCTAGTGATTCCGTCCCACTTCAGACCGATCTTCTCTCTCTCGGACCGGTTGTAGTAGATGTAGCCGAGGCCGCCAATAATGGCGGCGGCACCTACGCCGAGCAGGGACAATGAGGTGAAGAACGCCGCGATGCCCACGGCTACACCGGCTGCAATCAGAATGTAGGTGACTGTGTCCTTGACCGTAGCCTGCTCGGCCGCTCTCTTGACATCGCAGTGGTTCTTGGCCGATTCCTTCGCCGAACTCATGTTGTCGAGATCAGCCAGAACCGTGAAGTCGTCCACAGTCAGTTCGACCTTCGAAACGAAGCTGGCTCGGTAGTGCTGGATGTAGCTAGCCGCCGCCTTGAGCTGGAGTTCCTTGAGCAGAGTGAACATGTTAAGCCGCATCTGCGCGTTTGCCTCAAGCGCGCCCGCAGGTTCGTACACCCATCTGAACATCTGGTCGACAACATCGAACCTCTCGGCTTCGGCTGTCTTGCGGTCGGTGTGATCGGCCTCGGCTGCTTCCAGGTCGCCCTGAAAGCGAATGATGGTCTCGTTGCGTTCGATCTCGTCATAGACTCTCTGTTCAATGGCGGACGGAGCGGCGACGATTTCGTCCAAGTAGACCTTCAGGAACTCGTTGGTGGCCGAGTCACCTACATCCATGATTGCCGCGTAGTAGCGAATCAACTTCTCATTGTTGCGAGCCATCACGAGCGGCGTCCACAGCGTCGCCCATGTCGGACAGTGCTTGACCATCAACGGATAGTCGAATGCCGACTCTGAGCACATGTTGGTCATCAGTGTCTCGACTCTGTGGACAAGCATCTCCTGGGTGACACCGGAATCCGCCAGGGAACCGTCCATCAACTCGCGTACGTAGGCCGCGATTGACTCTCGTGTCGACTCTGACACGCTCTCTCTGATCGTTCGGCTCAGCAGCGAGAAGAAGAGCAGAACCATGGACTTGTCGGCGCCAACGAGCGGTAGGGCCCTCAGGACCCTGAACCACTCGACTGCGGCCTCGTCACGCCGCACGCGGAGGTTGAATACCAGCAGGAAGGCCGCGGTCCGCTTCTTGTCGAGTTCGAGCGCCCGATTGATGGCGCGGTCAGCTCGCTCCCGAGAGTCGTCCATCCACGCAACAACCGCGAGCAGCACGCACGTCAGCCAGTAGTCGGGAGTCTGAAGATGGCTCTTCTCAATTGCTCTCTCCAGCAGGTCATTGGTGACCATGTTGAAGTCCAGGTTATCCATCATGCCCTGAACGATCTTCCGCACCTGTCGATACGTCTTGAAGTCGTAGTAGCGGGTATTCTGCAACTCTCGAATCTTCTTGTTCGCCAGCTCCATACGCTTTAGGCGTTCGTAGATGAAACCTATCTGCCCCTGGAGTTCGTACGTGGCCAGCGCGGTCTCATGGGCATTCGAGAGCCGTGCGGTTCCCGTGTCGAGGGTCGTGCTGATGTGATTTGAGGTCGCTGCCAGAACGCCCGTCGCCGCGCCCACCGCGGTTGACACTGCTGCAATCTCGGCGGCAAGCTCAGCGTTCTGACGCTGAATCTCGGCAAGCCTCGCCTGCTCTTGGCTGAGTCTAGCCCTCAGTTCATAGTTGCCCATGCTGCTCCCTCTTCGATGCTGACCGCGCTCGACGCGAACCCCAAGATCGGATCTGCTCGATCATCTCGGGGTTGCGAACTGAAATCGGAATGGTCTTGGAGAATGCGACGAGAAGCGACTCCGGTTCGAACACACCTGCTTGCTCAAACGCCACCTGTTCGGCGAGGTCCTTGATCGCATACTCGATGTCGGCGTATGAGAAGTCCCTCGTGGCTGCTACGCATGTATCCATTAGCCCAGGTTCAGGAGCAAAGTGCAGCGAGCTGCGCAGATAGTCGGATATCGCCTGGCGTCGCTCCTCGTCGTCAGGAAGGTCGACAAAGAACACGTCAGAGAATCGTCCCTTTCGGAAGAGCTCTGGCGGGAGCAGGCTTATGTCATTGGCCGTTGCGATTAGAAACGCGCGAGCCTCCGACTCCTGAAGCCAGAACAGGAACTGCCCCAGAATCCGCCGACCGGTATCGTTGCCCGAGTCTGAGATGGAGAGCGCTTTCTCAATCTCGTCGATCCAAAGCACGCACGGCGCAACATTGTCGATGTAGTCGAGCGCCTCTTGCATACGGCGCTCGCTTTCACCAACATACTTGTTGTAGACCGAGCCGATGTCGAATCGGAACAGTGGTAGCTCCCAGGACTGTGCAACCATGCGCGCCGAGAATGACTTGCCGCACCCGGGAACGCCGACGAGCAAGATGCCCTTGGGAACCTCAAGGTCCCTGTCTGCCAGCTCCTCATCGCGCGCGAAGAAGACGCGCTTCTTCGCGGCAAGCCAGCTCTTCAGACTCTCGAGCCCGGCGACTGCGGTGTTTGGCTTGAGGTGCACCTGCTGGATGCTCGACGTTGCCGAGAACAGCTGCTCTTTGCGCGCAACGATCGACTGTAGGTCCTCGCTCCCCAACTCCTGATTCGAGACAAGCGCTGCCCGAAGCAGGTTGCTGATCTGTGCTTCGCTCAGCCCGCGCAACAACGTTGCGACGTGACGTATCTCGGAATCGTCCCATTTGACGCCTTTCTGGGAGTCAGCGAACGACCGAACCAGTTCGTATCGCTCGTTTGTGTCCGGGAAGTCGAGATGCGTCACTAGGCCGAATCTCGCCAAGCGTGGCCACACCGGTTCAGCAGCAACAACCACAAGGGTGTTGTGGTTCTCGGCAGCCAGATAGATGGAGCCCAGAAGCTCGCGTGTGTAGAGATTGTCATCGCCAAGACGGCGAGTATCGCCAAGGGCGAACGTCAGGTGGCGCCGTCGGCAGAACGTCTCGTTGACAAACGGCATGGGGTCGCCGGAGACATCCTTCCCGCCATCAGATGTGCTATCCGCGCTCAGATTCACAACCTGCTTCGCATCTGTGTAGTAGAAGACGTCGATGCGATTCTCCGCGACGAGTTCCTTGAGCATACGCTCGACGCGATTACGTTCGACCGAACTCACAATCACCAGCGGCGTGCCCGCAAGGACGAAGTCACGCAGCTCTGACTTGGTGCTAGCGAAGTTGCCCAAGGCAACCCCCCCTTTGCCACCGGAGACGCAGACGGCCAACGTAGAATCTCAGATCATCCAGCGGCGGCTGCCCCGACTCCCGGTCGATGTGGAGCAGGAACTCATCAAGGACGTGCAAGACCTGCGAACCAACAGCCTCATCTAGTTCCTTGATGTACTCCGGAGGCATGAAGGACAACCCTCTGAAGAACATCAGGTCGTCGCAGTCGCGAGAGAACCTCCGGACCAGAGTCAAGACATCATCCGAATAGCCCGCAGCCGGGGACATCGAGAGGCTCCTCTCGAGCCCCCTGACAAGCCGAGAGAGTGCGACGTTCTCGAACTCGACGATGCGCTCCAACAGACGGCGAGCCGACGAAGCCCCACCTTCAAGAGACCCCTCCGACAAGGTCGTGGCGATGTCACTGCCGCATGAACGCCGGCCGTACTCATCCAGCAGCGTGGACCACTCTGCGTATGTCGTGGGAGGTCTCAAGAGCCCGTCCTGCTTACTCTCCCAGGAATGAACTGGGCGGCTCAAGACTCCAACTGGGCAGCTTCTTCTCCATGTCCTTCAGGCGCTCAGCTTGGATTCCCTGCTGAGCGACCTGCGGCTGCGGTGCGAAGTTGCGGGCCACGCCGTCTTGGATTGAAGCGGCGAGTTCTTGCTCGGACTTGGTCTGGTCAGACATGCGAGTTCCTCTCCTGCTGTCGGTACTTTTCGGTCGGTCCCTGATGAACCACTAGATGAAGTTCAACCGCTCTACGATCTGGTCACGCTTCTCGCTCTCTTGACGGTAGAAGCGCCTGAAATCGGTAATCTGCTCCATGGTCTCGGTGAGATTCGCGACCGCTGCCTCGATCCGAGCCGGGTAGCTCTTGTTGGCCCGCAGGACGTTGAACACCAGGAACGCGAGGGCCGCTGCGGTCACAACGAGCGACAGGGGGTTGACAAAGGCAAGCCCTGCCGAGATGACAAACAGCGCGAGTGCGACGATGTTCGGCGGGTTGACGTACATGATTGAGAACTTGTTGGCGTTGAAGTGCGCGCGCATGTTCTCCACCAGCTCAGCTTGGTCCTCCCCATTGGAGGCGCCCTCCCAGACATCGACCTTGATGCGGTAGCTTCCGGGAAACGCGTTCTTCACCGCCGCCGAGTAATTGCCTATCGCGCTGATGAACCACGCTTTGGTGTTTTGCAGCCCGAACTTCCTCACCTGTGCATCGACCTGGTCATTGTCGTACAGGACCCAGCCGATCATCTGACGACCTATGTTGAAGCCTTCGCCCTTGAGCCGGAGCATCTCTTGGTACTGCTGTTCTGCTGTCTCAACGACCCCGCTGTTCTTGATGATCAGTCCGTAGTACTCCTGCTGGCTGCGAAGCTCCGACTCCTCGGCGTCGTAGTCCGATATCAGCGAGGTCAGGACCGCATCGGCCCGAGCCTTGTAGTTGTCGTCTGTCTGCTCAACGCCCTCGACATCCATCGCAACGATCACATCGAGCACGGTCTGGTACTTGGAGACCTGCGCGTATGAGACCTCGAGTTCCGAGGAGTTCTGACAGAACTCCCGGATCGCTGGATACTCGAACGCCGAGCGCGCAGGGAGGTTGATGATGTAGGCCCCGTACGAACCGACGAGATCTGCTTCGACAGCCGGATCGTCGTTGATGATTGCAACCCACGACGCGATGACCCTGTTTAGCTTGTCTTCGAGCTCCTTGTCGCGGCCAAACAGCCCCGACAGAAACGCCTGAAGCATGACGGCGGCCTCTTGCTGCAGGAAAGTGGGGTCGAGGGTGCTCATATACTCGGCGAACCACTTCTTCGCTGCCGGCTGCCGGTTAAACCGAAGATTCATGAGGGTGAAGAAGAGGCTCGCTTTGACCGGATCGCGCCGCGCTGCCTCATAGAGCGCGTTGCGCGCAGCGTCGGGGTAGTCGTTCACCCATGCGGTGATGGCCATCAGTGCGTATGACAGCCAGTAGCGGGAACTTGTGATCCAAAGCTCCTCGGAGAGCTCTTGGATTGTCGTATTGCGCACAAGGTTGATGTCGAAATCGCGCACCACGCCTATGACAGTCCTTCGCACGGTCTCGTGATCGCCGAACTGTTCCTTGAGCACTTGGTCGATCCGAATGACGTTCTCGTGAGCGAGCTGCACCTCCTCACTCTGAATCATGTCCTGTCTGAACTGCGCGACGCTTTCGTAGATCCTATGAGTTGTCGCCTGGATGTTCGCGGTCGAAGTGTCGACTTGCTCGATCCTCACGTGCACGCCCGAGCGGAAGGATCCGATGACATTCTCCAGGTTGCTGATCAGTGCCGAAGAGTTCGACATTCCCTACCTCCACGAATCCCTAGTCGAAGAACCCGAGTGCCTGCTCGAGGTCACTGGATGCGGCATCAGCCGCCTTGTACGCCGTGCGCCATTCACCAAGTTCACCTAGTGTCTTGCGAATCGTCTCTATGTTGACGCGTCTCCTGTCATTAAGCACGGCGTCAAGATCGACGATGCGGCGCCAGAGCAGAAACGCCCCACTGATGCCGAGCAGCACCGCAATTACCACCGCTGCGGCGCTGAATGTCTTTGTGGCAAGGAGCCAGACCAGAATCGCCAGCGACAGTGCGCAGGCGCCCCCCCAAATGAGCACGAACTTGTCCTTAGCGAGGTCCTTCCACTTGTTCTTGCTGTAGTGCTCCTCATACTTCTGTACAGCGAGGTCGACCTCGTCCTCGGAGCACTCAAACGACCACTCTGCCACGTGTATCTCGTAGCGCTCCTTCTCGCGCCGTCGGTAGTCCTCTTGGTAACTCCGGAATCCGGCAGCCATCCAATCCTTGAGCAGCGAGATTGAGAAGTGCCTAATCAGCGGCGAGATTCGCACGTCGCCTGCCGAGAACGCCCAGCGCATGAGCAGTTCTCCGAAGGTGGCTCCACCATCGACTGCGTAGCGCTCGTCGAACGCCGCCTGGGCCAGCGCGAGATCTCCCTTAGCCGCGACGATGAGCTCGTTGTACTTGATGCGTTTGTAGAGCTTCTCCTCGCCACCGTCCATAGCTTCAATCAGGTTGTAGAGCGTGTCCTCGATGATCATGGCGAGATTCTCGCCCTCGGGTGTTCGCTCGGCCGCGATCTTGGTGAACTCCTCGGCCAGCAGTGTGTTGCGCTCGGCGACGCTCAGCAGGTGGCGCAGCTCCCCGAAGTCCGTGCTGTACTCGCGCAACAGCCCAAACGGGAAGTCGGTTGCCTCGGGGTACGCCTCGGCGTACGCACGGGCTCGCGCTGCCACGTCCCTGTCGTAGGCGATGTTGGCTACCTGGACCTGGGCGATCATCTCGTTGAACCGCTCGCGCGCATGCGCCTCGAGCTCGTGGGAACCACCGAACGCTCCGGATAGATGCGCCTGCAGCAGGTACTGCCAGTCCTCGCCGAGTTTGCTGGCATCAACCCTGTCCAAGTAGTTCGTGTACCATTTGACAGCCGAATCCAGCCGCGAGAAGCGCAGGTTCACCAACAGGAAGAATAGGCTTGATTTGGCGGGGTCGAGCGAGAGCGCCTTGCTCACCCCCCGCTCTGCGGCCTCCTTCTCGTCAGCCGCCCAGAGCATGGTGCTGGCGATGCAGTAGGTGAGCCAGTACTCGCTGTTTTGCAGGTAGGCTTTCTCGACCTTCTTGCGAGCGGTTTCGCTCGAGACGATATGCGCGTCGAGTCCTACCACGTATCCCAACGTGATACGGCGCAGCTCATGGTAGTACCCGAAAACCCTGTAGTACTCGTCGGTGAACTGCGTGATGTTCTTGGTGGCCGTCGATAGGTTCTTGTAGGTGAAGTATCGCTGCGACAGATCCTCAAGCAGAGTGAACAGCTCGCCTGCGTTGAGTTCCTCGGCCTTGACTCGTTCTGCCAGCCCGCTGAGGTCCTCATGCACCGCCTCGCCCATCACAGCGGCGACGGGAATCACTGCTGCGACGGCCGCGCGTAGCCAGTTGATCTCCTCCACCAACTGGTTATGTCGAACTACCTCGCGATTGTAGGCGTCAACTGTCCGGTTGATCTCATTGATGAGCATCTGGGCTTCTTGAGCTTCGCCATCGTCAGCCATTCGACTCCCCCTTTGATCTCTCGCCGACTTCCACGGCTTGGTGCGGCATCACGCGTTCGTCCCTCAGTACGCCAAAGACCTCTGCGTCAGCAACCGCGACGCTCTTCGCCAAGAGCGTCTTTCGAAGCACCTTGATTGTCGCGCAGTCGCGCAATCGTTGAGATGGATTCACTCCCGGGACCTGTTGCATACGCGACTCAACCGCGCCGGCCACTCGGAAGAGGAGCATCTCCTTGATCCTGTCCCAATCAGACAAGTAGTCGAGATAGAACGTTGCGATTTGCGAGGCCAAGAAATCCGCGTCGACGCGTGTGTCAAAATCGCACCCCTCACTACAGCACCTGCTGAACGCGCACTCTCGAAACGGCCTGAGCAGCATGGCCCGAGTGTCCCAGAAGTCGACCTCGTCGTGAACACGAGCATCAGAAACGGACCGGGCCATGGGAGCAACCGACTGCACGTCGTCAACCTTGACGTGTAGAGGGGCATTGAGCCGCCCATAGTGCAGAAGGCACTCACCGGTGCCAAGTTGCGCAAGCATGGCTTCGTCGGTCGGCTCCATGTTGGTTGCACCGCCGACCATGTCGCGGTTCTGGCGCTCAACGAGACGGAACATCACCTTGATGTCGGTGTTCGCGATGATGTTGCGACCGACGTTGGCGGGTGACTGGTCGGCGATGATGATTCCGGTACCGTACGCGCGAACCTCAGCAATCATGTCCTCCAGCGCCTCAACCGTCGAGCTGCGCGCATCCGGACTCTGGTTTGAAGAACTGCCGAGAAGCACGTGCGCTTCGTCAATGAGGAAGATGTTCTTCAGTTTGCCGTCGAGCGTAGCGTTGCTCTTGGTATACGCGCAGAGCGAAACGAGCAGAAGGGCCATGAGCAGCGACTTCTGCTCCTTGTCGCCGATGGCGTTCAACTCGATGATTGTCGGCTTGGCGAGGAGGTCCTCAATCGGGAGCGTATTGATCGTGTCGTAGATGTTAGGGTTCTGCTCGATCAGTGAGGTAAGGCGCACAACGCCAGCGCTCTCGATGTTGCTCTTGGTTTCGCCTTGGTAGTCGAGGCGCCGCACGCGCTCCTTGAACACCCGGATGAACTCGTAGAAGCCGAAGCGCTGGACATGTGGGTCGTCAAGCGTGCTTGTCGACTTCCACCCGTAGCGGTTGTAGCAGTCATTGATGGCAGCACGGAAGATTCCGGGCAGCGGGTCGGGCATATCGAAAGCCGCGTTAAACGCGGTCATCAGGCTCGGCACGTAGCTTTCGATCGTCACGCAGGGCGGCGGAACGAACGGGTTGATGATGAAGGGAGATACGTCGTTCTTGCCTGGTGTGAAGATGTTGATCTCGGGAATTGCATCGATCAGCGAGCGGTACTCTGTCTTCGTGGGCTCGATTGCGAGGAACGGGATGTTGAACTCCCGCCAAAACCGCAGAAGCATCCCCAGGGCGAAGTTCGTCTTGCCATAGCCCGAGGCACCCACGACGAGCGCGTGGCGAGCGAAGTCGTTGAGCGGCACTCCCGCCTGAGCAGACGTCGCGTCAGCGCTCTCGGCGTCCACAATGTCTCCGATACGGAAACTCCCCTTCGCAAGAACCGTCTGGTGGAGCTTGTCCCTGGTCGAGTGCGACCTCTTGCTCTCAAGCCCAATGATCCTACCGTCATCAAACGGCGCCTTGAATGCCGCCCGCACGAACTGCGACGTTGCCAGGTACTTCATGCGTATCAGGTCAATCGGAGCTCCCTGCGCCTCCCAGAAACCCGATTCGCGTGTGTCATATACGAGCCGGTTGCTGTGGATCCATGGCGACACCGTGAAGCCGTCAGCCAGGGTGAATCCTGCGCCTGAGACGTCAACAACCGTCAGAGCATTGCTGCCCGCCTGCGTGTCCGCCTGAATGAGATCCATCAGCTTTCCGGCAAGCGTGCGAGCGTCCGCAGAAGGGGCGTACACCAGGAAGTTGAAGTAGTAGATGTTCTCCTTCTGTGAATCGACGAAGTCCACGTAGGAGACTGCTGCGTCGGAATACGTACTGGGCACGACCGCGCCCGGCGTCATGAGAATCTGCGCTCGCACCGCGTCGACAACGGCTCGGCGCTGCGCGATGCCCAGCTGTTCCGTTTCTGAGTACCTCGTGGGGATCAGCTGCAAACTGACGGCCGAATTCAGGCACTGACTAAGAGTGTTCGTGACAAGCGCGAAGTTGTCGCCAATCGCTGGTGTCACAACATCGGTGTAGTACAGTCCGATTCCCGTTTGGCCGCCAACGACCCGCTCCTGGCGAGCGATAGCGGAGATAGTCTCGTCGCTGACGCAAGAGAGTACATCACTAAACGACTTCCATTGGGCGTCTGAGACCAGGCGCTCGACGGCGTATCCGCCTTCCCTGAGACTGAACTCCGCGTTCTTGATGATGACCGCCAGCCGCTCTGCAAGCTCCGCACAATCGCCTCCCATCCCCCGCACGATGAAGAAGATGCGCGTCTGGGCACGATAGGTCTGGTTCTTGGCAGGGGTTGTCACAAAGAGCAACTCAGCGGACGTGTCGCCCGAGTCGTCCCGCCGGTGAAGATCATTGACCAGTCGCGCAAACAACGAGTCAATCGCATCGGCTGCCCCGGCGATGGTCTCACTGACCAGCTCCCAGTACGGAAGAGCCGTGATCTCCAAGATTTCGGCCGAAGCGGTTCTCCCGTCCGCCAGCGACTTCGTAGGCGAGACCGTGGGCATCAGAAGAACCCGCCCGTCAGTCCGTGTGTGTCGCAGTACTTGATCGCGGCGGCCGAAAGAGCTGTCTTGTTCGCCGCTACGTACTTCTTGAACTTGATCGCCTTGGTGCCTGAGGCATCGGTGACAGCGACAGCGAGCTGAGCAGCTCCGCCTACTTCGTCCAGTTCCTGAAGCACTGCCTGGGCCACTGGCTCAGGGTCTGGCGCAGTGAGCAGGTACGCTTGCAGCAGGGTACAACCCACCACACGGTCCAAGTGCCCGATGCGGCAGTTGATAGAACCCGCTCGGCCACCCGCGCGAGCAGCCAGCGCGCGAACCCACTGCGGCTTGGTTGCATCTGCCTCGACGCAGCGGAGCACATACGTGCTGAATGCTTCCGAGGAGATCGTGCTGTCCTGGCTGTACAGCTCGCTGGACAACTCCGGCGCATATGGCGTGCCCTTGGCACACGCAATCAGGTAGCTGTCCAAGCTCCTGGGGCCGGGCTGCCAACCAGAGGCCTTCATCGACCTGATGGTAGCCAGTGCACGAGCGATGTCGTTCGCGCGGCAGACGAGCGAGACTACATCAATATCAGCTGATACCAGTCCGCGCCGCGCGAATACGCCTATGACGCCCTGCGTCACGTCGGGGCCATCGGGGGACGCAGCGAGGTAGTTGGAGAGCGCGCGTTTGAGTGTGTTCGCGTTCACGTTCTTGCTCAGTAGAGCATCGACAATCACGCTCTTGCTTTCACCATCAGCAGTGAAATGCATCAGATAGTCCTCAACAAAGACCGGGTTCAGACTGTCCACTGTCCCCACGAGGTAGCCTACCAACGCCGCACGGTCGGGATGCGGCGCGCCTTCGCGCAGGTACACGCTGATCACACTCTGCCGGAAGCGATCAGGCTGACCCGAACTGCAGAGCTGGCTGAGCACCGCGGTCTTCTCGTTCACCGTCAGGTCGGTCCGCGACAAGACAACCACGATGCTTGACTGGCTGGGGGACACAAACTGTCCCGATGCCTTCAGCACCTCAAGTCCCAGCACAGCGAAGTTCGCTCTCGCAGACGCGGCGCAGTGGGTCACGACGCGGGCAACATCCTCATCCGTGAGTCGGCCGCCGCACGCCATCTCAAACACCTCTTTGGCTTCGCTTTCCAAGGAGCAGAGCGGCAGAAGTGAGTTCAGGCACGCATTTATGCCGGGCCGGATGCCTGCGCCGAAGCTCGCTCGTGTGATTGCTAGGCGCGTCGCAAGACAATCCGAGGTGGACAACAGATAGTCGTCAAGCACGGCACAGGCGGCCTCCGTCCCCTTGATTCCCGAGACCACTCGGCTGATGTTCGCCGGCTTGCGCTCGGAGTCCGGGTAGCGGCCGAGTAGTTGGCCGAAGAGGAAGTCGCAGTCGAGTTCTGCCGGTGAGTTCACGAGCTCATCGACCAGAGCGAAGTTGCCCTCCGAAAGCGAGTAGCCGACCATGTCCCTCGCAGCAGATCCCGAGTAGACACTCGCGGGGTCGATCAAGGCGACGACGAACTTCTCCCGCTCTTCGTCACCAACCGTATCGAAGACAAGCGCGAGAACGCCATACGCGTCAGATGAGCCAAGACTCTCGTAGAAGTTGTCCTCGTCTGAGCCAGGCGTAAGGGGAGTCTTCTTCAGGGCCGCATAGTACTCGCTGATCTGCGTTGTGAGTCGCCGCTGCGCCTCAGGGCCGTGGGCCATCGACATCGCTACCACGCTGTGCGCCAACCGAGCTATCGTGGTGCCCACATACAGCGGGTCGATCTTGGAACACTCGACGAGGTGGGCCTCCGCGACCTTCATGTCGCGCTCGGCCACCGAGAGCAGCGCCTGGCGAGCGACCCACTTGATTGAAAACTGACCATCGTAGTTCTCTTCGCGCACCATCTCTCCACCGCAGTAGAGGCAGACCCACACCCTCCGCTCCCTGTTGTGCTCCAGCGTCCCGCCGCAGGAGTCACACTTCAGGCTCGTGTAGCTGACTGCCACTGCGGTCCGCCCTACTTCACAAGGAGGAGTCTGCGCCGACGCTCCATGTAGAGCTTCTCGAGATCGGCCACTGCACCGCTCGCGGCCTCAGTATCGCTAGCCTCGCAGAATCCCTTGAGTGCCTCGGTCTTGGCGGAGATACGTGATTCAACTTCCGAGATAGACGCGTCTGGCCTTCCAAACGGATCTGAGTACCGAATAGTCTCGGACAGGTGTTCGAGTTGGCTCTTCAAGTCGCCCGATGACTGGTCCACACATTGATCGACCATCGTCTGGACATCGACGTACTGCGCCTTGAATGCGGTCGCCTCGACACGGCGCTCGTCGCTGATGTTCTGCGCCTCCGTTTGCGCGACAACCGACACTATTGCCGCAACCACAAAGATGGCCAACAATGCGGCCTGAACCAGCAAGGCCGCCTTCCATCCAACCCCCTGAAAGGTCATGAAGACGACGCTGGCAAACAGCTCGGCGAAGAAGTAGAAGACACTCAGGTATATGACCGGTATGCCAAAGAACACGGCGTCGAGTCCCGCCCTGCGCGCCATGAACGCCGGAGCCGCAAGCTGCGCCAGAAAAGCCACACACATGAACCCAAACGACATCCAGAAGACAGTCGCGTCTTCGAGATCGTTCACATCAAAGATGATGAATACGAACAGGCAGTACAGCGCGAAGACGATCACGCCCACCAGGCCAAGGTATTGCGGCGCCTTGCTTTGCTTCTCGCTCATCGGTCCCACCCTCTACGTCCGGCCAACTATTCGGGCAATGGCCCACCACAGGTGCCGCAGAACTTCTGTCCAGGCTGCGTCACTGTGGCCCCACACGCATCACACGTTCTG
Source organism: Coriobacteriia bacterium (assembly GCA_034370385.1). NCBI lineage: Bacteria > Bacillati > Actinomycetota > Coriobacteriia > Coriobacteriia bacterium. Next base: position 7,326 of record JAXMKZ010000040.1, on the reverse strand, counting down.
CCTTGCGGCTTCCCGCAGTATCCGCAGAAGCTGGCGCCGGGGGCGAGTGGCTTACCGCAGAACAGGCAGTTCGCACTGGGCGCGGGTGCAGAATCGTCTTCTTGCGCCTCGGCCTCCGGCTTGGCTTCCGCCTTGTCACGGCCATCGTAGATGCCCTGGACGTCGAAGCGGCCCGTGGGTGGCTTTGGGGTCGACTGCCCGCCAGCCGAAGCGTCCGGATCGCCCTTCAACGGCGAGTCTGACTTGTTCCAGCTGTCGGACAACACGGAACGAGCCACGTCGGCCACTGTTCCGCCCATCGCGCCACCCACCATGAACCCAGCAGCCGCGCCCATCACGTCGCCCATCGAACCTTGGTTGTTGGCAACGCCCTTCGCTATCTCAGCCTGCTGCTCCTGCTGCCAGCTGTAGCCCTCCACGACGCGTCCCGCTTGCCGCGCTTTGGCCTGCGCGAGCACTGCCGTGTCCGCTGCGGGTGTCTGAATGTCCTCGACATTGAAGTAGGTGAGCCGGATTCCGTAGTCATCGAACTGCTTCACCAAGTGGCTTCCGAGGAGATCGCCTATGTCGCGCAGGTATGCGTTGATGCCGTAGTAGCCTATTCCGCCTTCGGTCATCATGCGCGCGATGCAGTCCTTGACGAACGTCGAGATGATGCCGCGGAACTTCTTGACGAGCGCCTCGGAGTCGAATTGCGTCTGGAAGCCGGTGAACTTGCGCACGAACTTCATCGAGTCATCTATGACGAAGCCCATGCTGCCGTTCATCATCACGTGAATCAGGATCTTGTAGACCGGATCCTCTACTTCGATCGGCGCCGAAGTCCCCCAGCGAAGATCCATGGCGTGGACCTTATCGACGAAGAATACCTTGCACGTGAAAGGAGTGTCACCGCCCGTGGCAAGCCTCTGAATCGGCTCCGCACCAGGGATGTTGGGAGACGCCAACGTGTGCCGGCCCTCAGCGTAGATCTCCGTTCGGCCCTCGATCATCACGATGGCTTCGTGAGTCTCGTCAACGATGAGTTGTGTCGTAGAGTTGAAGTTCTCTACCGGGCTCTTCCAAACCAGTGAGTCGATGGGACCTTGAAACTGAATGATGTCAGCAACTGGCATTAGGGCTCGTCCTTCTCTTGAAGGTCCAACCGGTTCCCATGAGGCAGTGGGGCGGCCGAGAACGCGATGTCGACCAACCCTTCAGAAGGCCCCAAAGCGACTCCCTCCCCCAAGGTAGTGCCGCCAATCCCTCACACACACGGCGCAGGACGGAACCTGCGTCAGTCGAGTCTAATGGAACGTCCGCCGTCGCGGAAGTGAGCATTGTGCGAGGTAGCGTGGGTTAGCGGCCGCAGGGCTCTGAGAGCGACACGTGGCCCACTTTGCGCACTTCCCCGCAACGGAACTGGAGACTCCCAAGATGCGGCTGAGACGCACGCCATGCGTCTAGCCCAGAATCTGAAGCGGGAACTGTACACTGGGAGACAGCGTGGTGCGAAGTATCGAACAGGGTACGGCGAAAGAGATGGAACGTGACGATGGATGATGTGATTGCGGGTCTGGAGCGCCTATCGGCGCTGCGTTCGAGTGGCGCTTTGACTGACGATGAGTTCACCGCCCTCAAACAGGAGCTGCTCGCCTCTCATCGGAGTGGGACATCGGCCAGCGACGGCCTCCTCCAAGTGGAGCCTGTGCTGCCAGCCATGCCGGCCGGCCTTGAATTCAACACCAGTTGGGAGCCCCGTTCGCCCCTAGCGTCGTCACCAATCGGTCGAGAGCCCCTTGCACCGATCGGCCACGACATCCCAGCGCCTGCCGTTGAAGTGGAGATTACCTGCCCCGAGTGCGGGATGCAGTGGGAGCTAGAGCCGCACGAGGCGACGTTGCCGGTCTTTCAGTGCGAGGACTGCGGCTTTCCTATTCCGACCCATGGCGCGTCGCCATCCTCGCGGCCCGCAGACGCCGTATGGCCGACCGAGGATGACGAGGCGTTACTCGAGGAGGCCACCCGGCAGGCGATGGACGCCACGCGAAGTGCTACGCAGGGCATGCCAGTGTGCGCAACCTGTGGCACGCCCTACGACCCCGCTGACTACCGCGCTGGCGCGAGCGAATGGCTCTGCGGGCGCTGTGGTAGCGTGCTGTAGCTCAGCGGATGACCGCTGAGGAACGGACCACACGGCGCTACCATCTCGGCAGGCGTCGTAGACAGCAGGCGGATGGCGCTTCGGGGCGACCGCAGGCCCGGCCGGTCCAGGGGACCACGGGCGTGGCCGCAGCACGGACCAATGGGTCAGGTCACATCCCATTTTCCTGAGATTGTGGCAGAAGAACTGCGGAGATTGTCCTGCATGCCTCGAAGAATTCGTATCTTGACCTGGGTGAATGCCCAAGGATGGTTAGTCCGATCCTTCTTACGGTCAAAGTAGACGTGCCCGCTTGTTCCTGCACCGTCTTGATCAAGATCGACGATCAGAGAGTAGTGCAGGGTAACGGAGTTGCCCACCGTGGCAACCAGGCGAGTGTCGGTCAGCTCGCTGATGTACAGGCCATCCATCACCGGCGGTTCGGAGACGACCACCGCATGATTGGGCAGGTAGTCAACCAGCGCAAGACCGAGCAACTCCATGACGGTTTCTCTTGAATGTGGTGACTTGAAAGTGCCCACCTCGGGCGTGTTGAAGAACAGTCCCATGTTGCCTCCTAGATAGTCATGACTCTCCGTAAGCCTGCCCAGTCGGCATAGGCCACCCAAGCACCTCCTAGATGCTAGCACCAGGTCCAGGGCATGCATGCCGAAACCCCGCATTCCCTCAAGTACTGGGCTAACCAGACTCGCCTGAGAGCGTCAGAAGCGCTGCAAAGGGCAGGGGACTGTGCAGACTGTGCCCACCACCGAGCCGTCAGGTCGGGGGCCCATCCTGTGGCGGCCAACTGCGCCCCCCGGCCTCCTTCCGCTGTCCCCAACCCAGCCGTCCCTCCAACCCGCGGCGCCACCGATGCTGGCCTACCAAGCCACCAAGCGCGAGTTCATGGACGACGTCGACAACGACTACGGACTCCGCTCCTTCTAGCGGGGCCACTTGCCCAAGGAGCCACCCACCTTACTGACGGCAGTCGAAAGGGCGTGCACCATCCCGAGCACATTCAAACCCCAGTGGAACGTGTCGTTTGCTTCGATTGCGCCGAAGGTTCCCTGCACTGGGTTGTCGCCCGTGAGTTGGAGCTGCACCTTCCAATATGTAGCCGTCCTGTTTCCGGCGGCAATCACGAAGCCCTGGGAATCCAATCTTTCAACGTAGATTGATTCAACAAGGCGCGGCTTTCCGGCATCGGGGGAGCCTGCCTCTACATCAGCGTAGTACGCATCCAGCGGTTTGCCGAACGGACGCGAACCGTCGTGGATCACGATTTGCCTCAAGACGGAGATCGCCTCTGCCTGCGAACAAGGCATGGTGAAGGTGCGCTCCCGAAACTCCTTTGGCGGTCCGAACAGCCCCATGAAATCCCCTTTAAGTCTCGACTGCAGCAGTCGCGCGCAGTGCATCGTTCGCCATTGAACGGTTGGGTTATGTTCGCAGCAAGCGGCGAACATGTCCATCCATCAATGCAGGGAGCGACGCATCCCACAGGCTGAGGGCTACGCCACACAGAGTGAAGATGCGACTCCCAAGTCCCAGCGCCTTTCCGGTCGTCGCCCCCCCTTCCGCTTTCCTCATCCCGGCACCCCTCCCACCCTCGGAGCCACCAATGCTGGTCTACCAAGCCACCAAGCGCGAGTTCATGGACGACGTCGACAACGACGCCATCACCTCTCGCATCACCGAGGCGTTCGAGCAGCGCATCCACCGCGCAAACGCCTCTGAGGTCCGCTCGTGGACCAACTCGATGCAGTACATGCACAAGGTGCTCAACACTGCCGAGATCCCCGACGGCTGCGGCGTCGCCATCGAGTTCGGCGTCCCCTACACCTCGAGTCGCATCGACTTCCTGCTCACCGGCCGAGGAAACGGCATCGCCGAGTCCCCCCCCCGCCACCGACTCCGCCGTCATCATCGAGCTCAAGCAGTGCGAGTGTGGTCGCCGCAACGACTCCCAACCCCTCGTACCAAGCCTGGCCCTACGCGCGCATGATCGAGCTCTCCGACAAAGCCGTCCGAGAAGCCCGGATCGACCTGCTCATCGACGGTGAAGACCTCGCAGATACTGGCCCAAGTCAAATACTGTCGCCAGTGGCGACAATATCTCAGTATCGGGGGGAATCAGTCGGCATCGCCCCGACTCGGACCGGCCAGTCGTCGCTCGAGGTTGAGTCGCTTCCACGCCATCACGGGATCTGCCTCGGCGCGGTCGAGCACCTCCGGCCACTCAGCGAAGAGGAGCTCCGGGCAGTACTCTGCGTCGTTACCCAGCCGCATCATGAACTCCTGCTCTGCTGCTGTCTTACGACTCAGAGGTTCAAGCCATCCGGCGACGGCGTCGAGCATGGTTTCGAAGTCAGGTACCTGGTCGACGGGCAGGACCGCAACCAGCGGCTCGAGAAAATCGCGGACGGTACCTCCAAGTCTGCGGACGGCGGCAACCGGATCGGTGACGAAAGGGAACGGGTCGGCGGCACAGAGCGAGCGAATCGTCAGCGCCCGAGCCAGCGGATCATCGAACGCCATTGGACTCAGGTCGGCCATACGGTACAGGTCATAGAGATCCCGAGCCGCATCCCGCTCTATCATCGCTTTGACCTTTCCGGCGACGAGCTCCTGCAACTGGACCACAGGGTATTCGGCGGGAGGGTCGGCGTACTGGCACGAGCGCATCTCCGGATCCAGAAGGGCGACCCGAGCTAGATAGCTGATGTCGACCTTGAGGTAGTCGCCTGGGTACTTGACCCGATAGGTTCGCCCGCTGTGCTCATCGTTGGTCGCCTGAACCGAGTAACCAAGCGCTCCCACAACCTCGCGAAACCGAGCGTCAATTCGCGGGCGCTGCTCACGCATGCGATCAACATCGATCTCCCCGACGTACATGAGATCGATATCCACCGAAAGACGCGGGATCTCGCCGTGGAAGACGTTGAGAGCGGTGCCGCCGTGCAGCACGAATTGGTCACCAAGGTCAGGATCCTCACGCAGCGCACCAAGTACCTCCAGGAGGCGTTCCACCCTGTCCACTACCTGAGGTGAGAAGCCAATGGGTAGCGTGAGAATGGGCCGCGTCATCCCGCTACCCACTCTCCAAGCGGCAGACCCTTCGGCACGTAGAGGCGCCACTCGGACACGAACTCCTGATCCGAGCGTCCCGGCTGAAGCCGATAGGTTCCCCGACCCACAGATTCACGCATGTCACCCAAGACGTCGGGATCCACGCGCCAGCTCTCCGCGTAATGCTCCATCGCCCACCCGGCCCGAGCGGTCAACGTGGGAGAGTCCAGAAGGCTCAGGTACCAAGCTACGGATTCTGCCGACATCGAAGTGAAGCCGCCCAGACTGCGGAGCAGCTCTTCCAGCCCACCCGCTAGACGCAGGTCACGCAGACAGTCCACCAATGTCCGCTCCTTCGTGGTCACGCGAACGATCGCCTCCCCCACCCTCAGGCGTGTCTGGAACTCATCGAGACTAGCCTGAGGGTCTGACACGGCGGGCGGCGCCACACGACGGAACCGGTAACCGCGCACCTCGAAAGCCCCCACCCTGTGCATCGAGGTGAAGTACACCGTTCGAAATGGCGAATGCGCCACGCCATGCGCTTCGAGCGCCGAGTGGTGCGAGACAACTGCGTCCGGTGCCGCCTTCGCCGCGACGAGGAAGACGTTGGGGACCCGATCACGGTACACGCCGATGTTGGATGCGTAGAGACCGCGCTTCAGCCGATAAGCCTGGCCGCGCTCCACCGCGTTCTGCAGGTTCTCGTAGCGCGTGCGCTCCGCAGCAGTCACGTCCACGTCCGAGAGGAACTCCTCCAGCGTGAAGACCTCGTGCGCCTCGAGATACCGCAGTGTTGTAGATGACTTGGTGTTCATGCTGCCTCCATATGCGTAATTATTTACGTATTATGCGCATATTGCAACACCGCACGTGCACTCGCCAGCGTATCAATTGTGCAATCAGTGATTGCACAATCGCATCGAAAGGCGAGAGGCTGGGCGATTGCCGAGGAGCTGGGGGGCGAAAACGCCGAGGGGGCGGCTCACCCCGCCCCCCTTCCGCCTTCCTCATCCCGGCACCCCTCCCACCCTCGGAGCCACCAATGCTGGTCTACCAAGCCACCAAGCGCGAGTTCATGGACGACGTCGACAACGACGCCATCACCACGCGCATCATCTAGGCGTTCGAACAGCGCGTCCACCGCGCCAACCCGCGCGAGGCCCGCTCGTGGACCAACTCGATGCAGTACCTGTACAAGGTGCTCAACACCGCCGAGATCCCCGACGGCTGCGGAGTCGCCATCGAGTTCGGCGTCCCCTACACCTCCCCGCTCGTTGCTTCCGTGATCGCAGCCAGTCGCCGTTGCATCTCGTCGCACATCGGTTCTGTGAGGTACTGCGCCGCACGGATCTCTCCCCGATCCAAACCGAGAAGTGCTGTCTGCTGCGGCCCTTTCCGCGCGCATAGGATGAGGCCGACCGGTGGCTCCTCGCCGCTGCGTCGTTCATGGGCGTCAAGCCAACGGAGGTAGAGCTCCATTTGGCCCTTGTCTCCCGGCTCCAACTTGCGCGCCTTGAGCTCGATCGCCACGAGGCATCGCATGCCTCGATGATAGAAGAGCAGGTCCAGGTAGAAGTCCGCGCCGTCAACCACGATTCGCTTCTGCCTCGCGACGAAGCAGAAGTCGGCTCCCAGCTCAAGCAGGAACCGCTGCATCTCGTCGAGGATCGCCTGCTCCAGAGCCGCTTCACTGTGCCTCGCATCAAGGCCGAGGAAGTCGAGAACGTACGGGTCTCTAAACGCCATCTCCGGCTTGGTAGTATCAACTGAGCCCGGCGCCGCCAGCCCCACTGTGATGCCATCACAGCCTCCCGCAGCATGGACGGCTCGCTCGTACAACTTGCCGTCGACCTTCGCGCGCAGAGTACGTTTCGACCAGCGTTCGTGGGCGGACATGGCCATGTAGTAGTCGCGTTTACCCTGCTCGTCGATGGTGAGAAGCTCGGTAATGTTGGTCCACGTCAATTGTGCCGCCAGTGGCGGCACAATCAGACTGCTGACAAACCCCCGTCGGTCTCCGGGTCGACGGGGGTTTGCGGTCTTCTGGGGCGGAATCGAGGAGGTTGCGGGCAATTCGCGGGCGCAGCGCTTCGGCGGAGAGGCCCCTTTCGGCCCTCAGGTGAGCGCGA
>JAXMKZ010000039.1 GCA_034370385.1 Coriobacteriia bacterium | reverse complement strand
TGCCCTCCGAGGGATGCCTGAAGTCCGCTTTCGGGTAGCCTCGGAATCGACGGCGAGGTGACCCGAAATGCATCTGTCGCCCGGCAGGGTTGACCGTCAGCTGTTATGTCCCCCGCCGCCGGATCCGAGGGGTCGCCGACGTGACCTGATAGGAGCCTGGCCAATAGGCCCCAGCTAAGGCGTGTCCGCCGTGCGATCCCCCCGATCGGAAAGGGTTTCTCCGACGGAAGGGGACGAACATGATCGTAATCGGCATCGACCCGCATATGAAGACCCACACCGCTGTGGCCGTTGACTGCGCGACGGGGGCGAGCCTCGGAACGCGGACCGTGACAGGCGACGGTCCCGGGCACGACAGGCTGCTCGCCTGGGCGCGTGGCCTCGGGCAGGACCGCTACTTCGCCATCGAGGACTGCCGTCACGTCTCGGGCAGACTCGAGCGCCACCTGCTCGGGAACGGTGAGCGCGTGGTCCGTGTCCCGCCCAAGATGATGGCGGGAGCGAGGTCGTCGGCTCGCACCTACGGCAAGTCCGATCCCATCGACGCGGCCTGCGTGGCCAGGGCCGCTCTGCGTGAGCCGGCTCTTCCCGAGGCATCCCTTTGCGGCCCCGAGCACGACGTGCGACTCCTCGTCGATCACCGCGACGACCTCGTTGACGAGCGCAAACGCATGCAGAAGCGTCTTCGTTGGCACTGTCACGACCTCGAGGTCGATCTCGAGATGCCGCCCCGTGTGCTCGACCGCTACGTGTGGCTGGACCGGCTCCGTGGCATCCTCGAGGCCCTGCCCGAGAGCATCCGTCGCCGCATCGCGCTGGCTGAACTCCGTCAGATCCGCGAGCTCACCGTCGAGGTCCGCGACCTGGAACGCGAGATTCGCGGACTCATGCGCGGGCTGGCGCCGGAGCTACTGGCGATCCCCGGTTGTTCTGCGATCCTCGCCGCTCATCTCGTCGGTCAGGTGGCCGGGTTCTCACGCTTCAGCGGCGAGGCGGCCTTCGCGATGCACGTCGGAGTGGCTCCGCTGCCGGTCTCCTCGGGCAAGTCGTGTCGTCATCGCCTGAATCGCTGTGGCAACCGCAAGCTCAACTCGGCGGTCCACATGATCGCCGTCACGCAGGCTCGGATGCACCCGCCGGCGATCGCCTATATGGAGCGCAAGCAGGGCGAGGGGATGAGCTACCGGGAGGCGCTCCGATGCCTGAAGCGACTGATCGCGAGGACGGTGTTCAAGACGATGCTGCGAACCGAGAGGGCCGCAGCGGGCACAGTCGTACATGCGGACTTCGCTACCGTTCTGGTTGCCCTCGCGGTGTAGAGTTGACATAGGAGCAACAGCAGACGGCGCAAGGCAGTCTGCTGAAGAGAGGCTATGGGCCGCTGCTCATGCCTCACACGTTAGGCATAGACGAGGGCCGTTGTGTTGACGCGAATTCTGGTATCGCCTATGATACCGTCATGAGCGAGCGAATCGTCATTGATACCAACATCGCCGTGGCCGGGCTGCGGAGTTCGCGTGGCGCCTCGCACCGTGTGCTCCAACTCATCGGCATTGGGCACTTCGATATCGCACTGTCGGTTCCGCTCGTTCTGGAATATGAGGATGCCCTCAAGCGGGAGGGCGCCGCACCCGGTCTTTCCACAGGGGACGTCGACGCGCTCATCCAGTACTGGTGTAGCGTGGCGCACCTTCAGGAGATCCACTTCCTGTGGCGTCCGGTACTCAGAGACCCGAAGGATGACCACATCCTCGAACTCGCGGTCGCTGCGGGCAGTGGCCTGATCGTCACCCACAACACACGCGATTTCGCACAGTCGCCTGCTTGGGGTGTCGAGGCCATTCGCCCAGGAGAGTTCCTAAGGAGAATAGGAGTCACATCATGAGTACGATTAGCCTGCGTCTACCTGAGTCGCTGCACAAGAAGGTACGTGAACTTGCCAAGGCGGAGGATGTTTCGATCAACCAGCTCATCACCACCGCGCTCGCGGAGAAGATGTCCGCGCTCATGACGGTGGACTACCTACGTGAGCGGGGTGCGCTCGGCGACAGGGCGGCCTACGACGCCGTCATGGCAAAAGTGCCAGATGTCGAGCCAGATGAAGGCGATGAACTGTAGGCGTCATGCCTAACCGGCGCATCGACACCGACAAACCGCGGCAGTCAGGTATTCTCGGCAGGAACGGTGCAGGGCCGCGGTTTGCGGGTCATGCGCAAAGACGTTCGACGGAGAGCGACATCGTCGCCTCGGGTTGAACGTAGTTAGCGTATATGCTAACCTCTGACCATGCCGTACACAGTCGACTACTTCAACAAGCGCGTCCGCGACGAGATTGAGTCGTGGCCGGTCGGCATGTTGGCCGACTACGCACGGCTGGTCGAGCTCCTGATTGAGTTCGGCCCCGATGTACGGATGCCACATTCGCGCGCGATGGGTGACGGGCTCTTCGAGCTCAGACCGCGCGGCCGTGAAGGCATCGGGCGAGCGTTGTACTGCTTCTTGGTCGGCCAGCAGGTGATGGTCTTGCATGGCTTCGTCAAGAAGTCGCAGGCCACCCCGAAACGTGACCTGGAGATCGCCCGCAGACGCTTGAAGGAGGTTCGCGATGGCCAAGAGTGAATACCGTCCGGTCTCGCACGATCACGAGACCTTTCTCGAGCGCGTGCGCCAGCGCAAAGGGTTCGACGAGGCGTATGACGAACTCGAGGACGAGTACCTGCTCGTACGCGAGTTGCTTTCCGCCCGCACCCACGCGGGGCTGACCCAAGAGGACGTCGCGGCTTCCATGGGCACCACGAAGAGCGCGGTCTCTCGCCTAGAGGGTGCCGGCAAGCATTCGCCTTCTGTGAACACGCTCAAGAAGTACGCTCGGGCAGTGGGCTGTGACGTGGAGATTCGGCTGGTTCCCGCTCCTCGTCGAACAAAGGCTTCGACCTGACACCCGCGGCCTGTGGTGTAGTCTAGGGTTGCAGCCGTTGAAGGCCGCAGCTGCAGGTCAAGCCTAATGCGTTAGATGCAGCTAAGCATGGGGGGTCGCCTGTGAACTTGCGTGACGGCGTCATTCGGCGCCTGCTGGTTCTCTACGGTACCTACGCGCTGGTGAACAACCTCACCTATCTCCTCGGTTACTACCTGCTCCCCGTAGGCTTACTGCGTGGGGGACCAGCGGTACGTGTCGTAGAGTCCGCCGTTTCCTTCGGTGGGACTCTCGCACTCACGCTGCTGTTCAACCTGGGTCTAGTCACGCTGGTCGGCGTCGGCGTCAACCTCTTCCGTGTGAAGGGCGTGTCCGTCGGCTACCTGTATCCGGTCTTCATGGGCGCGATGGCCGGGCTTGTCACCGGAACCGACTCGTTTGCGGCTGCGGATGCCATGCAGATGCCGCTTCGAGAGGGCATGGCCGCAGGCTTGTCGATCGGCGGAGCGGAGATGCTCGGCTACATCTGCGTGATTGCGGCGACCATGAAGTTCGGCGTCTACGAGTACCCGAGCTGGTTCCGCGGGAAAGCGGTCAAGACCGGTCGCATCAGCGACGTGAGGCTTGACCGCTCGGAGATCGCGATACTTGCTCTGGGTGTTGTGTTGCTTGTTGTGGGCGCCGTGCTTGAGACGCGGGATGCTTGGCGGGCTCTATGAGCGCGGCGCACCTGACTTCAAGTTTGAATCGCAACACTGAGCCTTTCTGAGGGCCTTCCTACGATTGTGCATAGCATTCCTCCGGGGTCCGGTATCCGAGCCGCTTCCGCGGCCGTGAGTTGAGCTTGGCGGCGATGGCATCGCAG
>JAXMKZ010000038.1 GCA_034370385.1 Coriobacteriia bacterium | reverse complement strand
CGATTACGGTCAGGGGCCGAAAAGTGTTCGGCTTGCCACCGTTACGGTGTTCGACTTCGACCGTTGGAGTGTTCGACTTGCGGCGTTACGGTGTTCGACTTGCACCGGAATGCTGTTCGACTTCGACCGGAATCCACATCTGCGCCAATGCACGAGAATTGCGCCGGGCGTGCGATCGTGGTGCCAATGGGGGCTGCGATTCGCCGGGCTCAGCTGATCTTTGACTTGTCTAGAGCGTCCTGTTTCGCATTGTCAGGCCCCCACCGATTTAGTTGCGTGCGGTACGCCCTGGTCCAAGGGCACTAGGGCCTAGCAGCGCGTCTCGTCAGTTTCCTGCGGACCCAACTGCTGCAGCAATAGAAGTGCGCTCTCCTCGCGCTGCTGGCTCCAGCACGGCTTGCGCCGCATTGGCAGGTACGCTTCCTCATCCGTGCGTCCAAGCGACTTGGCGTAGTCGAATGTCGCAGCGAGTTCAAGCACGTTGATATCGCGCTCCGCAGCAATTGCGGCGATCGGTGCAGCCAGGTGGTCCATTGTGGACCGAATCTCATCGTTCATCTCAAACGTTCCTGGGATGATCTCGAACGTATACTCGCTTCCGTTGCGGGATTCCGCGACAGTGTCGAACTGCACGAGCAGTTGGATATCCTCCATTAGGCTTTCGCTGTAGGGCCCTCTGAAGTGCATTCGGTATTGGTAGTCTGTAGGTAGACCACGTTTCTGGAGCAGCATGACTGTCTTCTGTAGGCGGATTCGCCCGCTGATTCGGCTGTCGGGCTGCGCAAGAATCACTGCGGCAAGCCAGAGATACTTCTCACGACACACTTAATGATCGCCTCCACCTAGGACTTCGGCTTCTGCCTGCTTGACTATACCTCGTACTTCTGACGCGAAGTAGTAGCGGGCTAGAGAGTACTGCTTCGTGAGGCTATGAAGTGCTTCCGAGACCTCAGTAATCTCTACTACTATTCCCGCTCCGTTCTCGACGCGGATGGGTACCTCCGCCACCAAAACGTTGTAGGGCCTGTAAGGAGTATCGGCAGGTGTGTCGTCGGCCCAGATGTAGTTTATGTCAGCTCCTTGATTCTCCAACTCATCTCTCACGTGACCAACGAATTTCACGACCTCGGTCGTCTTAGCGTGCGTGACATCGATGTGCTTCCACAATCTCCTGTTCCAAAGACCCCAACCCAAAGCCGAAAGAATCGGGTCTCTGGCGCCTTGGCAGCAGTAGATGAACACCGTGAGCATACTGTCATCGAGAGCGAGATACTGATCAAGACTGAGTTTGGCGTCCCCGAATGCTGAGACCACTGCGGGCGGCGCCCCTGGAACCACCTCGGCCACTTGTTGAGGTCCCGTGCAGCCCCGCAACAGGAGTTTGTACCGCGAGAACAGTCGCTCAAGCATGACTTCCGCAGCACGCGTCGCATGGTGGAAGTACACGCTGGTATACATGTGATGGCGCGCCATCACGAAGCTCTCAGCAGCCGTGAACGCCTTCCGCTGGACGTAGATTCCTTTGTCGTCAACGTTGAGATGCTTCACGAGCCAATCGGCCTCAAATACCCCGTACTTGACGCCGGCGAAGTGGCTGTCTCTCACAAGATAGTCGAACCGGTCCGCATCAAGCTGGCTGGATACGATTGATGTCAGATACTCGGGCCAGACATCCATATCTGTCGCCTCTGCGAAATCCGGTATGAAGAAGCTTCCCACTAGAAGTGGCAGCTGCGCGTCGAAGGCTACCAGCATGGCGTTTATCGACGTAGACGAGTCTAGGACTATTTCGACAGTCCGATCCAGGTGTGAATCGTCAGTAATCCTCTCGAAGACGTGCGAGAAGGGTCCGTGGCCTAAGTCGTGTAGTAGCGCGGAAACCAAGAGCACAGTCTCCTGTTCTTCACTCAGCAGCGACTCATCCAGCTCCCTCAACCGGTCCGCAAACCGGCGCGCTTCGCGCAGAACGCCGATCCCGTGCGACAGTCGGGTGTGCGTTGCACCGGGGAAGACGCACTCTGCCATTCCAAGCTGTCGTACGCGCCGAAGTCGCTGAAACTCCACAGAGTCGATGAGGTTCAACAGAAGATGGTCTATAAGCGAGTCGCCGAAGCTGACAAGACCGTGTACGGGATCGTTGAAGTACTTTGGATCGCAGCTCACGATTCCCTCTTCATTGCAGCGTAGGCGGCCGGCATCTTCTTGACGCCACCAGAATCGAACTGAACCATGACGTACGGCATCTTCACGGCCACCACTCGGCCGGGGCCAAATGAAGCATGCACCACACGCTCCTCAACGACGTAGGGCACTGGAGGGCTTGCGGTCTGCGCAACGTATCCATCCTCAGGAATCGCGAACGGCAACGGCAGCGTCGGTTGGCCACCCGCACCAGAAGCCGATGACCCGTCTCCGACGACCTCCGGCACCGACAGAAAGTGCCGCTGGTCGAGCTCCTCGAACTCCTCGATCAGGCCGGTCCTTGTCTTGAGACTCGTGATTAGCAGGACTAGTCCCGCGACCGCACCAATGGCACATACTGCCCACATCACTGGAGAGAACCAGCTCCAGTAGTGCTTGGCGGATTCCTTGTCTGCCCCGAATTGCATCAAGGATATGGCGGCCGTGACAGCCATGCCGAGGAGTAGCGTCGAGAACGACGCCTGCCATGTGGCCTCTGCAGATAGGCGCTTCGCCCTCTTCAGTAGCTGCTTCCACTCGGAGTCCGGAACCAGCCCATAGGTTTCCTCGGCCAGGGGACGGACCTTCACCTTCTGGGTGGCCTCGATGGGGGGCTGCGACGGCACTACAACCCACCGCTCATCCAACGAGCAAGCTCAGCGCTCATGCACCCTCCCCAGAAGTGACTTCAGCCATTGTGTCAGAAGCGGGCCAGAATATGCCAGCGTGCTCTGCCCGGGGAGCGCGGACCCAGGCTATAAGGTCGCAGCCTATGCACGCTCCTGACGCCGTGCTTGTACGGATACCTCTGGGCGAATGTCAAAGAGACTGGTAGAACAAAGCAAGGCAGGGCGAATACGTCTACCGCATCTGCCTGCGGTCTTCTTCGGTCGCACGAACCGGACCCGAGCCCCGTCCTTCGGGTTGTGCACCCGAACGGCTACCACTCACCATCTTCGGGCTGCGAACCCGACATTCTCTCCCCATGCCCGTGGAGCCCAAGGGGAAGTCAAGATCCATGGCGAGTTCCCAACGATGAGGCTACGACGGCCTCCGAGGCCGTCGTAGCCTCATCGAGGGCCTTGCTCCCCCTTGCGGGCCAAAACGGGGGAATCCGTCCCCTCCTCCGGTGCGGTGTCCGCTCCCTCGCTAGAACGAGGCAGCGACGCCCGACGCCTGGATGATGCGCCGTGCTGTCTCGATGTGGTGCATGGCACCCCATCGCTTGGCTGGCCCGAGGCCGGAGTAGTTCCGAGCTGTAGAGGAAGCGAGATAGCTGGCGATACCAAGTGTTCCCATGCCCGCACGCGGCGGGATGCCGACGTTGGCGGCGAGGTCGTCGACTGCCTCGAAGTACATGGTGGGGACGTCCACGCCGACGCTGACGGAGACGAAGTGATTCATTAGGAGTGCTTGACCCGTGTCCTCGGTGACATGCAGGGCGACGGCCAGGGCAGGTCCCCCGCCCGACGAGTATCGGTCGCCGATCATGCAGAAGTCACCGAACCCGTCGAAACTCCGCGCCCTGTACTGATAGGCCAAATCATCGAATGCGCTCTGACGAGGGTAGTCGGAATTCCGCTGGCACGCGTCGAAGCCATCGCGAACCAGGACTCTGGCGGCGGACGGCAGACCCACGTATGCGTTTGAGGCAACACCCGGTTCAACAAAGACGTGAACTGGGGGCACGGCGAAGGGCACCATGGCGGTCGCCAGGGCTGTCGGGTCGAAGGTATGGCTCTTGTGGATCAGGACGCATGTCCGCCCGGCGTACTCAGTTGCGAAGACAGTCAGCTGAGGGAGTGTCGAATTGCCACGGAGCTCGAATGCTGGGAAGACGTTGGCTGCGTACGGGGTGATTGCCTGATCGGCGAGCGCTGCGACCGATGCGGCGTACGTGGGCATCTGTCCAGGACGGCCCTTGTCGCTGTTGGTAATGACCGCGAGACGAGTCACGGCGGCAATTCTAGCGATGCGCCGAACGTTCGCACCGTCGAGGTTCACGGGCTTGATGATGGGCACAACCAAAGGACCCAGCGCGCCAAGTTCAATGACGGAGAAGAGCTCCTCCTGTTTCCCGTGCAGGTAGGGCATGTACATGACCGTTCCCCCCCCATAGATTGCGGACTAAACGCGCAAGAGCACCCGCTCTGACAAGGCCCCCCAATCCGACTTGGACTTCCGGTAGGCGAACGGCGCGAGCCGCAGACTGTGCGGCAAGCCGTCCGCGATGTCCGCGAGCTGGGTTGTACGCTGCCGTTGTTTCAGTATCTGCATGACTTCGATTTGCGCGTCAACAGGGTCCAGTTCCGCAAACGCCTCCAGAGACTGGCCATATCTCAGCGCACGGTCAACGCAGCGCATTTCGACGCCGAGTCGGGAAAGAAGCGACAGGTACTCGTCCGAATGGAGCAGTCGGAAGAGCGCCCCGTTGTCGAGACCCTTCGCGCTAGAGACAGCAGGCCGCACGGTGCTCATAGAATACTTGCGTGAGAGCACGACAATTCCCGTGAACTCAGGCACGACACGGGCAACAGACTCAGCGCGCGTCTCATCTACGAATAGCGTCACGTGCGTGAAGACCCGGTAGTAGTCTTCCAGCTGTGCTGCCAATCTGGAGAAGTCGTCGTAGGACGTCTTAACCTCATATGCGTGCGCCTGCCCATTGATGACAACTAGGTCAGCTCGCGAGTCGCCCACTCTGAACTCGGTGTAGAAGGCAGTCCTCCTGGGGCTGTGGCGGCCGAACAATAGCCTTTCAAGCGCGCAGGACTTGAAAACATACTCAACCGGGTGTTCTCGCACAAGCGTCCGAAAAGCCTCGTCGAACACATCAGCGACCGTGACGGTCGGGAGTGGCGCAAGGCGGTCCGCGAGTAGCTCCTGAGCAACGGTGATCTGCGGCGTAGGTCCGCACCAGGCCAGACGATCGAGGTGCTCGCCCGCGAAGAGGGCCGTTAGTGCGTCCTTGACGCGTCTCAAAGGCAGGTCACCTCTGTCATCATCGGCGCATTGCATCAGCGGCTCACAGACTACCACCTCACCCGGAGAAGGCTTGAGTTCGATAGTTCGTCAGAAGAAAGCCTCTGGTTCGGATGTTGTCCCCGCAGCGCGGACCCTTGACGCTATGGTCGCGCCCTTGTGACGCGACTAGATGCGACGTATTTGCGGTTCGATTTCGTAGAAGCAGAGCTCATATGCGACATCGAAGGTCATGGGATCAATTGAGTCTTCATGATCCGCGCGAGGTCGAATTGGGCCTCGCTTCCTACGTGACTCGTATAGATACAACAGCGCCTTCTTGAGTTCGGGGGAGTAGGTGCCGTACTTCACTGAGTAGTAGGCCTCGAGAAAGGCCGCGAAAGTGTCACATGCCTTCACGAACTCACCGTCGTAATCAATGTCCTGAACGAACGGGTTTAGTACCATCCTGCGAAGCTCGGGGCGCCATTTCTGTGGAACCAGAGTATCTATGTGCTTGTCGTATTGAGTCTTCTCAAAGTCATCAATGACTCTCTTCACTTCGCTGGAGATGTTCTTTATCGGAGAGACAATATCTCTCGTGAGAATCTCGCCGAGGTCGTGAAAGAGAGCGCCGAAGAAGTTGTTGTAGGTGCGGGCATCGCCGATCTTGAGTTGGCGAGTACTGAGGTGAGCCAGCGTCGCCACCACGAGTTGATGGTCCATGACTGGTCTCCTTGGGACTATTGGCGTCTGTGACCAGCGGTCTTGGAATCGCAAGCGTCCGCAGAGATCGAGGAACTTCGCCAGCTTGTCGGGTTCGAGATCATCAACTTCCTTCGGCAAGAACTTCCCGTATTGAGCCTTCTCGTCATCCAGAGCTCGACGTGTGTCAGTGATGTACTTGACCTTATCGACCTCCGAGATGATTTGGTATTCCCACCTCGTCGCATAGTTGCTGGCGCATCTGAGGAGCTTGTACTCGAGACCAAGGGAATCCGGGTCGTCAATCTCAGCGTCAAAGTACTGAACGAAACCATCGAAGGAAGCGGGGCTGACTGCTGTAAGGTCCTCGCGCAGGCTTCCTTGTACATAGCCGAGCAGCGCCTGCCTGCTGCTCTCGTCCTTGTTCAGGTCTCGGAACACCTGGGACTTGATGTCCGTAAGGACGGCCTTCCTGAGGAGTTCGTACACTGCATAGTCGACAAGCTTCGTCCAGTTGATTGTCGGTGGCTCGAGTTGCATTTCAAGGCTGCGACCATACACCCAAGCTGCTGTGACCATATGGGCGTGCTTGCCGAGAATGGTAAACGGAACTGGGCGAGCATGGTCGGTCCATCGCTGCATGGTGGAAGTCTCGAAGAGCTTAGATACGAGCGACCTTGTCAGCATGAGATTCCGCCTAACGGTTGGTGACTGCAGCCGGGCCGTGTCAGACTGGTCCTTACAATCATTTCTACCTAGCTGGGCCGTGTTCCTGCCGAGAGGACGCCTCGTGGATAGACGTACGGGCTGGAGAATCACCAATACTCTCGCGCTCGTAGCTTCCGTCGGCTGGCTTTTTGGGCGACCGGGTTGGGAGCCTCTGAGCAGTACCCTCGTGTTGATAGCAACGCTGTTCTTTCAAGAACGGCGACAATCGAAGTATACGGCAGCCACAGACGTCTTCGATTACGTGTACACGTCATCCGACTCGCAATCGTTCTATGACACCGTCGCTCCTTCCTATGATGCACGAAACTCCTCGCTCTTGCTGGAGACGCATCGCGAGGTGATCAGTAGAGTGCGCAGCCACGTCCAGGGACTCGAGTCGTGGAGCGTACTCGACTTGGGCGGCGGGACGGGTCGTCTAATAGCGGACCACTTCTACGAATACGCCAATGGGATGTGGTCGTACGTTGACGAAAGCCCTGGAATGGTTAGGCAGTTCCAGAAGAACATGGCGAGTGTGGCCCTGAAGACTGCTGCCCGCGTAGAAGACATCGATAGCTACCTCGTCAGCGCTGAACGCGACCAGTTCGACGTGGTGGTCCTCGCCTTGGTCCTCTCGTCAATGGAGTCGGATCCAGACTGGATGGCTGTGGCGAGGGTGTTGAAGCCCGGCGGCGAACTAGTCGTCGCCGACATAGAGCCCTCATATACGGCTACCCACCCCCACTACTCCGTGCTTGTTCGCGGCCAAACCCATGCGCTCAAGACGCGTTCCGTTCACTTGGCCGCACTAATCCCGGCCATCTCGGCTGCCGGCCTGCAATCACAGAGCACGTCGTCAGTGAAGACCGGGAAAGCGACATACTCATTTGTTGCAGTCTTCGGAAAGCCGACGATACCGTAGGCCGCATCGCTGTTCTCGGGGGCCGCGGTGTTCGGATCAACCCAAAACTCCTCAATGACGTTCTTGACTACCGCCCGGCCACAGGTCTAGGCGTTTCATTCCGAGCCCCCAAGGAGGCAACATTGCTCGGGTCGCAAGCGCGTTCTTCGAGTCTCAAACACCAGACCAGGTCGAAGAGGAGGGCCTGCGTACTTCGCGGCCGACCCAGTCGCCCTCGAGTCATCCAGACCGAGACATGCTCCAGCGCGCCGAAGCATGGCCGCAAGAGCAGGATACCGCCAGCTAAGACGAGCCGAAAGATTCGTCCCATCGGCGGCGGACCTCGGTCTCGGTCGGGCGCAGCACGCCGTCTCATGAAGGCTGGTGGTGCCAAGCGCGGAAACGAACAGTGGAAAGGTCGCCTCGAAACACAAACAGGCCAAGCACCATTGACGGTACCTGACCTGCAGATTCTTGGTCGCGGTGACCGGAGTTGGGCCCCTGCCCTTCGGGTTACTCACCCGACGCGAATTCCGGTGCGGCGACACGGAGGGTTTCCAGTTGCTAGGACGCCCCTACTCAACTCCGATGTCGCCTGGCTGTCTTCCTGCATGGGCCGTGCGTCCGCGAACAAGCGCGACGCCCGGTCGCCGAAACAGCTCTACAGCGCTCGCAAGAAGCTGCGCACCACGGACACGGCCTCCAGCCGCAAGCGATCCTCTTCCTCCTCTTCATCGTGGTACTCATCGAACAGGAAGCTGCTGTACTGACCTGGTCCATCCATGCGCTCGTGTTCGAAATGAGCGGCAAGAAGCTCGAGTGCCTCGGTCACCGGCGCCTCTCCGTAGATCGGGCTCTCCTTCGCCGCCGTCGCAGCAGCCTCAGGTCCACCAGGCCAGTTGGAAAGCGTGAAGACGATATCGTATGCGTCCTTGTACTTGACCGACCCCCGCTCGTGCATCGCCATGGCCTTCAGCGTCAGGAACGGCACCAGATTCGCCACGCGAAGAGTGCCAAACGACTCATCGCCATCGGGCAGTGCACCGCGAATCTCTCGCTCCACGTAGTCAAGAGCAACCAGACGTGCGCCGCGAACTTCGAACGCACCGAGCTTTGCCCCAGTTCCTTGTCTCGGACGCGTGATGGTTCCCGGTTCACTTCCTTGCTCCGTAAGGAACTCGATGACAACGACCTTGCCGTCGATGTCGACGCACCACCGAAACGAGGCTTCGCTTCCATCCTCATCCTTGAACAACCGGAAGCCGGCCTTCTTCATGTTAGCGACAAGCGTGTCATACGGTTCGGGGCCCTCTTCGACCACCGCCACGCCCACGACCAAGTCGACATCCATAGTGCCTACGTGCGGCCGCGAATACTCAGGTAGATCAGTGATGAGGTATCTCGGAACGAGACCGCCAGTCAGATACACACGGTCGCCCCATGGGCCTGCGCACTTCAACAAAGCAAGTTGCGCACGCTCGCAAAGACCGGTCGAGTACTCGTCGTAGTCGCTTGCGCGTCGGATGATGTCGCTCATCTAGAGCCCCAGCACGACTTGGCGGAGAAACTGAGCTTGTTCCTGCCCGCGTTTGGGATCCTGCAACAGGTCCGCATACACGCGTGCTGCGTTCGCAACGGAAACGTTCTCCATCTTCTGAGCACGGAACAACGGCGCCTCGGTTCTGGCCTGAAGAAAGACAACGTTTCCGCCCTTGTCCACCGCCTCCGTGCCAAGTGCTGCAGTCAACATTTCGCCGCCCACGTTCGGCCCAACCCAGACTTCACAGATGCGGGCATCGGTGGCGTAAGGCGCAATGATGAGACCGGCGACAGCCCCCGTTACAGCGTGCTCAATCCCTTGCCCGGCGAGGCGCTCGGACACGCTGGCCCCCAGGTTCTTCGGCCCCTGTGCATAGACGTAGGTGGACAGGAGGCGACGTCTCTCACGACCCGCGTCCTCGGCCCACTTGTCCAGCAGCGCCCCCCTGTCCAAGATCCTCCGCTGCTTCCGGGGGCCGCTACCCTCAGCTTCCATGAGCTCAAGGTCTTGCAGTCGCTGCAGCGCCGTTTGCGCAGTTCCAATGGCAACGCCTGCTGCCGCCGCAAGATCAGTAACGCGCCAACAGTCTCGATCTTCAAGTAGGATCTCCTGGACTGCCGTGCCAATCCGTCCGGCCAAACCCTGTCGGCTCCGTGCAGGGGCCTTGTCACTCCTGGCCACCCGCTCACGGTTCACTGCAATGAACGGGTCGTCGACCTGAAACACGAAATGGCTGTCGTCCAGGTAGTTCACGTTGTGCTCACGTAGCAGATCGAGGGCGCCGGTGGTGAAGTGTTCAGCGACGACAGCAACGACGGCGTCGGAGTGCTGCCGCTCCACATGCGCAAGTGCGTTCCTCACTTCTTGCGGTCGGCCATGTCCAGCGCTCACGGCCTTGACCTCGATGACGTGCGCCCTCCCCGCCTGCACCAGGACAGCATCAGGGATTGACCTGACGTCTCTGATGCCTGCCTCGCGGAGGGCGGTCTCAAGTTCTTTGGTTGCACGCTTCGGCTGTGCCATTTTCACCTTCGGTCGCATATTCATGTCTGACATGAATCTGATGTTTCGGCTGAATATTACGTCGCGACCGGCCCAACCGTCAACCCTGCCCTTCGGATGGTGCACCCGACGATGATCAGACGCCCATCTCATCAGCGATGATGCGCACCCATCTCGCCCGGTGCTGCCGAACATCTTCGTCCACTGGCAACGCTGAAACTCGGTCGAGAAGCACTCCGCAGTCAATCAAACGCTCTTGGAGCAGTATCGTGACGAACTCTCGGTCCTTGTCCCTGAACGCCGCCAGCTTGCTGGCAGCGAGATCATGAGCTTCGAGGCATCTCGGGACGGTTCTTCGGCTGTATGTCCACCTCGATAGACGCCCGCAGCGCTTCGGGCGCGTGCGGGTAGCTACCGAGAATCGACTGCGAGCCGAAGATCAGCAGCTCGCAATCCCCCGAGACATCGCACGCCGCCCGAATCGCGTGTTCCAGTTGGGCGTAGTTCATCGCGCCTCTCCCGCCGCCTCGAGCACCCGGTCACGTTCCTCCGGTGTGAGGACTGCGAAGAACGGCGCACTCCGCCGCAGCCGCTCCGCACGTGACGATGCGGAGACGAGCAAGTCGCTGACACGCTGTGGCGAGTAGGTGCGCAGAAGCTGTCGCCACTCGACCAGGTCCGCGGTGGCCATGCCCTGTCCTTCTTCGATAAGCGTATCGAGATGTCGCGCCGCACGCCGAATCAACGTGGGGTCAGACACCACCATCGCCGCCACCGTCTGCGCGGCCCGAAGGCTGCGCGCGGACACCGCCGCGTGCGTCAGCGGAGCCGCGGCACCCTCACTTGAAGTGCCGCCGACAACGCCCCACAGTGCGATGTCCCGATCCCCCGGCGGCGGCGCATCGGCCTTGGTATAGACCGCGACCTCAACAATCAGGTCGAAACGCTGCTCGGTCTCGGCCAAACGCGAGCGAATCTCGTCGCGCGCCCACGAAAGGTGCTCGGCACCCACAACAACCGAGACCCCCAGCGCCGACGCAACGTCCAGCGGCAGTGGCTCACACCATGCCGCACTCACCTCCGGCATCGCCACTGCTTCCCGAACTCCCCGAATCAGCTGGTCGTATTGACGCGCTTCAAGCTCGAAGGCGCGAGTCAGGGGCTCTCTCGCCACGGCAGCATCACGCACACGGTACTTTGGGGCCCGACCTCCCCCCACCTTCTCGACGAACCCGACCGATACCAAGCGTTCGAGCGCCTTCCTCGCCCCTGCAGCCGACGTCCCCGCGAGGACAGCAATATCGGGCGCCCCCATTGGAGCCGCAGCCTCGCTAAGCAACACCCGAACGATTCGAACCTGACCTTCGGAGCCCAAGATGGCGTCGAGCGGGTATCGCCGTGGGCTTCGCTCTACTCTCGGTGGGCGCATAGTCATGTTCCTAACTAGAAACTATAATTACTCTATCGATACTATAGTTTCCCTACGGGTGAGTCAAGTCGCGGCTGACCGCAGATCCGAGTAGCGGCTGGGTGAAAGGATCCGGCGGATTCGAAGACATCGCGAAGCCTGGCTGCGCTACCGTTACCGCCCGCCATCCACGCGTCGCGCAAGAGCATTGTACGTTTCGTATCTTTCGTATACTCTGCAGTCGAGGAGGTTCTGCCATGACCGCAGTCACTGCATCTGAAGCTCGCGTTCGTTTCGCCGAGATCCTGAGTCTGGTGGGGTTCGGCAAAGAGCGTGTTCTCATAGAGAAACATCACCGCCCGGTGGCGGCGCTCGTCTCAATGGAGGAGCTCGCCTTGCTCGATGATCTCGTCGCGGTTGCACAGGATGACGAGCGATTCCGCGATCGTCTCGCGGCCCTGCGCGCTTCCAGAGACCGCCGAGACGTGATGACGCTCATGGCGAACCCGTCCGACGAGACCGTACTGACCCCTGAGTCGTTCCGTGAAGTGTCGGACCGCGTCGCGTACCCTCGCCCGGCCAACGATGCCCTGCGCGGCCTGATGGCCGCCGATGGTGATTAGGCCGCTCACGCAGACAGACGACCCCTCCGGCTTCACCTGCGGATCCAGCGACCTCGATCATTACCTGAAACGGCACGCTCTGAACAACGCCGCCGCTGGTGTCAGCGCGACATACGTGTTCGCCGACGATGATCGGATTCGGGGTTACCTGACGCTGGCCGCGACCACCGTTCGCTCAGGCGAAGTCGCACTCACAGTCAACGCCCCACCGTATCCCCTGCCGGCCCTTCTCGTGGCCCGACTTGCAGTCGATAGCCGGAGCCAGGGTCGGGGGTTGGGATGCCGACTGCTCGCATACGCCCTCGAAGAAGCCGTGGTTCTGCACGCACGGGTCGGCTGCGTCGCGGTGCTGGTCGACGCGAAGCCTGCGGCCGAGTCGTTCTACGCGCGCGTCGGCTTCACTCCCGTTCGATTCGCCTCTCCGGACGCTCGTCATGCGCGCATGTACCTCGAGATCGGCACGATTCTCGACGCGATCGGGTGATATGCGTGGGCATGCCCTTAGGGTGGTGCACCCGAAGGGCAAGGGTTCAAGTCCGGTTTCTGCCACCGAGAAGCTGGCAGGGCAGCGCACACACTCCCTCGTGAACCTTCGCGCGACACCCGAGGTTCCTTCGTTGCGAATATTGCGAATGTTTCGTATGATGCGAATGTGGTTCTCTTAGAAGGCGAGCGAGTGATGCGAAATGCGCAACAGGGTACCGACTCAGCGGCGAATCCGCCCAATGCCAGGGCGCGCACTGTGCGGATCACCGTGACCGATGAGTACGGTATCGAGTCGGAGGCGCCGGAGCCGGTGTATCGCGTCACCGAGGAGGCGCTCTCGATAGTCGCCGAAGGCCGGGACGCGGCGCTCGTTGTGGTCGCGCACGATCTGACCACACAGGAGGCAGCCGACATCCTTGGTGTGTCCCGCCCGCACCTGATCAAGATGCTAGACGCGGGTGAGATTCCGCACTACAAGGTGGGCACGCATCGTCGGTTGGATGTCGGCGATGTCATCGCTTACAGGCGCAATCGCGATGAGAGCCGGCGCACGGCCCTCGACGGATTGGCGACGGAGTCCCAGGATCTCGGGTTGTACTGATGCAGCGCGCTGTCGTACTTGACGCGTGCGTCCTCTATCCCGCTGCGCTCAGAGACATCCTATTGCGCTGTGCCGAGGCGCAGTTCTTCACGCCGATCTGGTCGCAGCGCATTCTTGCTGAGATGCTCGCCGCGCTCTCGAGGCACCGACCGGATATCCCGAAGGAGAGGCTGCTCCGCCTTCAGGACTTGATGTCTGCAGCATTCCCCGAGGCATGCGTTGACGTCGACCCTCTGCCCCTGCTCCTGCCGGATCAGGACGACTCGCATGTTGTGGCAGCCGCCGTGGCCTGTCACGCATCAGTGATTGTCACACTGAACATCCGCCATTTCCCTCAATCGACGGTGGATGTTCACACCCGGGCGCTGGTGATGACACCCGACCAGTTCCTGCTTCAATTGGTGGATGAGGATCCCGATGCGATGGCCAACGTCGTTCGGCGCGCAGCGTCCGCTCTCAAGAACCCGCCACTGTCTTCCACGGAGTTGCTGGGTGCCGTCGCACTCCATGCTCCCGACTACTGCGCGCATGTCGCGTCACTGCTTGAGACCGATTTGTAGCTCGGCATCGCGCCCGCGCTCCCCGCCCCGGCACCTGCCGACTTCGGTGTCGTTATTGAGTGGGTCAGTTAGTTCATCGATCCGCCTGCTACGGCTGCAGCGATGAACTCGACGTGTTGACCGCGTGCGTGAAACCGAGCACGTTGGGTGGCGTGGTGAGGGTCTGTGTTTCTCGGGCCTCCGATGTCAGAGCGTGGTGCTAGGGTGAGGCCACCTTTGGGATTCCTCCGCTCCTCCGTTTCGGTTGGAGGAGATGACCGTGAAGACGCATCACCCACATCCGGCACTTGACCTGTATGTCGTATCTGACATACACTCGGACTCATGAGCGCGGGTGGCGACAAGCCGCTCGTGTGGCAACACGGCGAGGTGCGAACTCCGCCACTGTCGGCTGTGGCTCGAGTCGAGGCAGGCGTACTCCTTCGTCGGCTGCAAAGCGGTAGTTCCATCGGGATGCCCCACTCACGGCCCATGCCTGCAATCGGGTTTCGCTGTCACGAGCTGCGGGTGGTCGATGAGCGGGCGGCGGTTCCGCGACTACGACACGCATGCGGATGGATAGGGGGAACGATTATGGACAAGGCGAAGAGGAGCCGTCTTGAGTCTGGCGGCTGGCGGGCAGGAAGTGCCGCGGATCTTCTGGAGCTCAGTCCTGAGGAAGCTGCGTACGTCGCGCTCAAGCTGGCTCTGGCGAATCTTCTTCGAGACACCCGCACGCGACAGGGATGGACGCAGGTCCAAGTGGCTCGTCGGCTCGGGTCGAGTCAGTCGCGGATCGCCAAGATGGAAGCAGCGGACGCTACGGTCTCGCTGGATCTACTGGTGAAGTCGTTGTTGGCCCTTGGGTCCACCCGCGAAGAAGTTGGCCGGGTCATCGGTCAGGCAGCGTAGGCGTTCGCAGTGGGTGTGACCGGGTTCCGAGGCTCTCGGAGGGTACTTGGCCGAGCTGGACCCAGAGCTGCCAACAAGGCTGTCCAACCTCAAACAGCGAGGGAAGGAACTCGCCGCTGAGGCCCGAGGACCAGGGCTTCAGCTTCGACCCCCTGGCTGATCTGCGGGGCCCGAACTGCCGGTCGCTTTCCGCGCCGCCGCTCTTGATGATATAGTTTGTGTCGAGATAATAACAGTCAAAAGGTGATTAGCGTGACGCGAACTATAACGGAACTTGGACCGCGCGAGGCTGCGTTTCTCGCAACGTTGGCCGGCGCAGCCAAGGACGTCTTCACGCTCGCAGATGCCGAGGGATTCTGGGGCCAGGGGCAAACGACGCTCAATGTGCTGTCTCGGCTTGAGTCGAAGGGGTGGCTGGAGCGACTCGAGCGCGGTAAGTACATGCTCGTGCCGCTGGAGGCGGGGGTCGATCGTGAGTGGAGCGAGGACCCTCTGGCGGTCGGCACCTTCATCGTGCCGACCGGTGCCGCGGCGTACTGGACAGCGGCTCGCCATTGGGGCTGGACCACCCAGTTGCCTAGGACCCAGTTCTTCATTGCTGCGAAACGTCGCTCTCAATCCAGCAAGACCATCCTCGGGGTGCCGTACCGCTTCGTCACGCTTCGCCAAGACAAGATATTCGGGATCACTCAGGAATGGGTGGGGAGTCTGCCGGTTCGAGTGACGAACCGCGAGCGGACAGTGCTCGATATCCTTGATCGACCTGATCTCGCCGGCGGAATAGCTGAGGTCAGCGAGATGCTGCCGCGCGCGTGGAGCGAGATCGACCCCGCGCTGCTCACAGAGTACGTGGAGCGTTTCGGCAGTGGGACAGTCCCGAAGCGACTCGGCTATCTTGCCGAGCAGCTTGCGCTTACCGGTGCTGGTGACTGGATTGATCGGTGGCAGTCGCTCATGGGAGAAGGATTCACCCGACTCGAACGTGGGGGGGCAGAAACAGGGCGATTCGTCAGGCGCTGGAGACTGCGGATCAACACGGGCGGCGATCAGGTGGCACCGTGATTCCCGAGGCGGCGGTCAAGTCGCTTGCCAGAAGGCAAGGCGTGGACGCCATGGTGGTCGACCGCGATCACGCGCTCGGCGTAGTCCTGTGGGCGCTGAGCCGCAACACCCTTGACGCGGTATGGGTGTTCAAGGGGGCACCTGCCTTCGGAAGCCGGCGCACGGCCCTCGACGGATTGGTTACGGAGTCCCAGGATCTCGGGCTGTACTGATGCAGCGCGCCGTCGTTCTAGACGCGTGCGTCCTCTATCCCGCTGGCCGCCTTTCGTCAGGCGGCCGTCAGAGCCTCATGCAACACTCCCGCGCACCGGCTCGGGGTTGTTGTTGCGCCGGTCGACCGGCGTGCGTAGAATCTAATCAGCAAACCCGCCAAGCCTCTCAGCGATGCTCACCCGGCGGGTCTTTCCTTTTCCAGGGGCGCTCATGCAGGTTTCTACTTCGTCTGTGGTTATACGCACGATGCTTGGATGCTGCGGATAGACACAGTTCGAGGTGCTAGGGTGATGACCGTGAACGCTCATGTCCTCTGAGGCCCTTGACCCGTCCGGGCGACAGCAGTAGGCTTACTTAGTCGAACGACTAAGGAGCTAAGTCAAATGACTGCAAGTCAGCCCACACACACCATCACCGCCAGCGACCTTGCAGGTAGGCTTGGCGCCGTCTTGGACGAGGTTGCCCAGGGCTCGTCGTTCGATATCACAAGGCATGGAGTGCTCATTGCCACCGTGACTCCCGCTGAACACCCACACGTCGGCGAAACGACCCAACCCCTGATTGCCGAGGAGTCAAAGGGGACGTACGAGACGAAGCTGCCACCCACCGCCATGACGCGCCTGATCGGAACGGCCGCAACCCGAGAGGTGCTCGCGGTCTTTCTCCGAAATCCGGCGTCAGTCCTGCATCAGCGCGAGATTGCGCGCCGAGCCGGGTTGGGCCTTCGTTCCGCACAGATTGCCCTGGGCAGGTTGGAGGATCTCGGGCTGCTCGAGTCGGCTCGGGACGGGAATCGGCGCACCTACAAGGCGGTTCGCAGCCGGCGATTCGATGACCTGCTCGCACTCTTCTCTCGCGAGCTGGGTATCGCCGAGACGATCGCGCGTCATTTGGACAGCGTGGAGGCGCCCGTAGTGTGGGCGTTCGTCTTCGGGTCGGCGGCATCTGAGGCCGACACGGTGAGCAGCGACATCGACCTGTTGGTGGTAAGCGAGGCGTCAGACGATGCTCTTGTCGCGCCGATCGCCGAGGCGCAAAGGGAGCTTGGGCGCGAGATCGATGTGGTCAGTTACACACCGGCGGAGTTTGCGGCCAAGCGTGCTGGCGGCAACCACTTCATCGATGCCATCCTCTCGCAGCCGCGGTTCGATGTGGTTGGGGGACCCGATGGCTCCTGATGCTCTGGATCCCCTGGAGACATCCGCCCAAGAGATCTCCGAGCTGCTGAAGCGCTTTGAGACGGCCGCGAAGGACGCACGCGTCATGGGCCAGAGTGTTGAAGGCAGGTACGTCGATGCATACACGGCCGGCTTCCTGCTAGCGAAGGTGGTCGTCAGGGCTTCGGGCTACCGTGTCAAGGGGGGCGAGAACCACCGCGATACACTTCGAGTCGTACCTTGGCTCATGGGCTCCGATTCCCAGGCCAGCGTTGACGCGCTCGACTCCGCTCGCAAGAAGCGCAACGCGACGCTGTACGACGCCGAGGGGTTGGTTGGCGAAGAAGATGTCGAGGCTCTGCTTCGCAGAGTCGAGCACTTCGAGAAGCTTGTTCGCCGCTGGCTGGCGAAGGCGCATCCCGAACTGACCGATTCAGGGGCCGCATAGCGGCTCGCACTGCGCGCGAGGGACGAGTAACGCCTTCCTGTGCTGGCAGGGATACCGGCGAGCTTCTGCTTCGGGTGCACCACCCGACTCGTCGCGACATTCCTGCAACGGGAGCTGCCACGCGGGCTCGCCACGCACCTACCGTCTTGCCGGCACCGGGCGAGCAGGTGGTGAGACGCGTGTGTCCCCTTCGGGGCTTGCCAGCTGCCGCTCGAGCGTAGCGAAGGCATCGATGATCTCGATGGCCTCGAAGGCCCTGTTTCGGCGGCCAACCGTGATCTGACTGAGGATGCCGGCGTCCACGAGTCTAGCCACTGCCTCGTTCACCTGGGGCTTGCTGCGCCCAAGCGCCGCCGTCGCGCTCTTCACGCTCACCACTGTCATGCCGGGGAGCGTCCGCACGAGCAGGTCAGTGGACGACCCCGCGCGAATCCGTCCAAGGCGAGAGCGCCATGCGGTCTCAATCTGCTTGCAGCGCTCCTCGAACTCGACAGCGTCGCCAACTGCGCGTACACACGCCGCAGCAAAGCTGGCGATCCAGCGATTGGCTCCATCATGCGCCTCGATTGAAGAGGCCTCTCCCTCATACCGGTAGTCCGTAAGCCCGCCGATGTAGTCGGCTGTACGGGTGGCCAGGACCAGCGACACGGGCGGCAGCACCCGCGTCGAAACACCCCGACGGCGCAGGATCAGATGGATGAGGGCGCGGCCCACGCGGCCGTTCCCGTCGACGAACGGGTGAATCGTCTCGAACTGCGCATGCGCGATGGCCGCCTGCACCACCGCTGGCAACATGTCCGAGTTGCAGAACTCGCACAAGTCCTCCAGCAGCGCATCTACCTCGCATGGGGGAGGAGGCACGTAGCCGGCCGAGCATGGGTTGTAGATGTTCCCGCCCACCCAGTTCTGGACCTCGCGCGTCTCACCTGCGTACTTCGACATCCGGGTGTTTACCATCAAGCACCTATGGATCTCGAGCAGATCGTCCACCACCAGGTCGCGCCCGTCGCTCGCCACCTGCAATGCGGCACCCATCGCGTCGATGTTGCCTAGGATCTCTTCGGCACTCATGTCGGCAACGCCCTCGCCCATCTGCCTGGCTGCCTCGGCCCGCATCAGACGCCGCGGGCCGACCTCGAGCCCCTCAATGCGTGAGGAGGCGACACTCTCCGCGCGCAATAGCATTCGCGCGAGAGCCTCGGTGTCGGTGAGTGCACCGGCACGCCCGTCGAGCTTCGCGATCGCGGCCTCGGCGTCAGCCACATCCGCGGCGACATCTCCGTTGAGCCGGAAGGCGCGCGTCGCAAGACGATCGGGCAGGTAGGCGCGATACTCGCACGATCGCCGTTCGGCACGAGGGATGCCGCTGGTTGCCTCTGAGACCCATCGTTCTGTGATGTAGCCAGCCATGAATAGCGCCTCCTGTTAGTAAGGTTTATACCACAAACCTAACTATAGCGGCAATTCAGTTGGCCTTTCTCGCGGGAATCGGATTCGAGCCCCTCCCCTTCGGGGTACTCCTCCAAAGGGCGCCGGTCACCCCTTGGATGAAGTCAGGCTAGAAATTGAAGTCATCGGCCTGCTGCTCCCAGTCGATCCCGCCGAGCTCGCCCGCGCCAATCTCGTCAGGCACGAGGGATGCCGATTCTTGGAACCACGCGCACACCAGGGCCGAACCGTCCCTGGCCGGATCAAGGGGCTGCGATTCAAGGCAGGCCATGACGCGCACTCCGGGAATATCCTTGGCTTCGCACTCCGGAACGATGACCAGCAGGGGCATGCGATCGCCAAAGGTGTGGGCGGCCTCTTCGTACGTGGATGAGATCATCGTCAGTTTTGTCGATTCCTGGTTGGACCAAGCGAGGAATCCTGCCCAGGTGTCCGACACCACGTAGCGAGACGCCCATACCCTACGACCGTCACCGAGGGTGAGGGTCAGTACTGACATCGCATTCCTCCAGTCGGTCGCCGAAAGTGACGCTTGAGCCGCAGGGCGCCCCGAGCCCCCGACCCGCAGGGGCGTTAGCTCACAGACGGGACCCCGCTCCAGTCGAGTGAGTTCGCCAGAGCCAGCCGCGCGCTCTTGGAGAGTCTGGCTCCCATGCCGATGCGCTGCCCCTGAGAGCGGGCGTGTGCCACGTGCCAGCCGTTGCCATGCGGGCACTCGTAGGCCCTCAGGAGGCTGTCGCGGGATGCGCGTTTCCTGTTCTCGCGGTCGAACCGCTTGATGTGCGAGTTCGCTTGGCGTCGACTGCTGTATGCGATCTTCCCGCACTCGCGGCACGGCACCGTCTGCAGTACGGCCTGTGGCGGATAGTACGAATCACGGTAGGGACCCTCGGAGTGACGACCCATGACAAGGCCTCCTGACTCTCGCCCCAGCGCCTCTTCGCGCTCTCGAACGGGAGTATGGCGTCA
Source organism: Coriobacteriia bacterium (assembly GCA_034370385.1). NCBI lineage: Bacteria > Bacillati > Actinomycetota > Coriobacteriia > Coriobacteriia bacterium. Next base: position 674 of record JAXMKZ010000038.1, on the reverse strand, counting down.
GGGTGTGACATTGGCGTGCGACTGGGCTTGGAGGCCAGACGCGATTGTGCCCCCTGAGCTGCAAGTCAGTGGTCGCGGAGATCGGCTGCGCACCCCCCGCCCTGAGGGTTGTGCACCCGACGTCAGGCGTTCAGACCGTCACTGGCTCTCGCCACCCACTTGCGGCTCACGAACGTGCGAAGGCTCGCAGGAGCGCATAGTCGAACTCCCGGTCTGCCTTCTGCAGAGCACGCAGACAAGCGGAGCGAGTCTCGCCCGGGGCTGTCAGATCTCCGCTTCCCCACGTGAATCGTCTTCCTCCCAAGGCGATGGCCAGGAGGTCGGCCGCTAGGCGCGCATGGCGTCCGTTGCCGTTCGGAAACAGGTGGACCTGAACGAGCCGGTGATGGAACCAGACAGCCATTTCATCGGCGGAGTCTGCGGGGATTGTCGTCGTCTCGATCCGCGCGCGTGCGTCTGCCAGCAGGTTGTGAAGTTGAACCGCGATCTGGCTCGGAGCGACGCCGATGCTCGTCTCACGCAGCCTGAACGTGCGTATTCCGGTCGAAGCCGGACACCTATTCCACGCGATGCCGGACACCGTTCCGCCGCAAGCCGGACAGCATTCCGGTGCAAGCCGGACACCGTTCCGCCGCGAAGCCGGACAAATCCGGCCCTTCTGAGCGGAATCGTGT
>JAXMKZ010000037.1 GCA_034370385.1 Coriobacteriia bacterium | reverse complement strand
AGGTCTCGGTGCGCGTCTTTCGCGATCAGCGACCGCACGGATGACCTGCGGGCGCCACGCTAACAAGCGCTTCCAGCCGACTTCGCCAGTCCTCGGCTACCATGTCAGTCAGTGGGCGCGGCTGAAGCGCCGCACGTTAGGTGTACCTCTGGGGCTGCTCGCAGTTGCGGAGGTTGATTGGGGGAAGGGTGCGGGACCTAATCCCGGACGCGTGGTACGTGGTCTCCTTGGTCAGCGTGGTGCTGCTCCCTGCGCTTCTGTTGTACACGTGGCTTGTCTTTCGCGGCAGAGTGCATCCCGTACAGTCGCGCGGTCCGCGCGAGACCGGCGACCAAGCCCAACCATCTGCGAGCGCGCGGCTCAGAACGATCACCGTTCTGAGTGTGACCTTCGTCTGGATGATTCTGCCTGCTTTGTTGGACGTCGAGGTCGCATATGGAGTCACGCTTGTGTTCTCGATCATCGGAGCGCTGGTCACCGCCATATCGTTGAGGCCCACTGCCGCCTTGGCGCAGCGGGCACCGCTGAGCTGGTCCGACACCATGTTCGGCGTGCTCGTGCCCGTGGGTATCGTCACGGTAGCCAAGTTCGGAGGTCGCGGTTCTCCAGCTGTCGGCCTTGACGTCGGCTACAGCGCTGCGGCTGGGTACGCGCTCGGCTTCGCGGCAGGGTGGTTTGTCGTGGCGCGGATGACTGCACGCCGACGACTTCGGCAGGCCACCTAACAATGGCATCGACGCCGACAAACCGCGGCAGTCAGGTAGTCTGAGTAGCAGGCGGATCGGGCCGCGGTTTGCGGGTCATGCCTAACACGTTAGGCGTAGTGGAGGTTGACGTTGAGGTATCACCGCGCCGCTGCATCTGTGCTCCTCGCCTTGCTCTTGCTGGTCGGGTGCGCCGCTCCTCCCGCTGAGCTATCCCCCGACGCGTCCCCGGAGGAGGTTGCGCGCCGCTACTACGAACTGCTGGGAGCCGGACGTGAGGACGATGCTCGCTCACTCATGTGGAGGCCATCGCGATTCGACGGAGCGGTACGCGATCGTAGTTTGCAGGGTCTGACCGACCTGAAGGTGGAGCGGTCTCGCGAGGACACCGTCGCTGGTCGGCCGGTAGTCTATCTTGAGCTTGCAGCGCTGCGCATGCTCGTCGTCCGCTACGAGCGGCACAGAACAGCTGTGACCGGAGAGCCGCCAGGGCAGGACATGCGCTTTGTCCTCTTGGGCCAGGAGACGCAGGGGGATCCGTGGCTGGTTGTCGAATCCGGAACCGGACCGTAGCCGCACACGCCTATCAAGCGCATCGACGCAGACAAACCGGCCGTGTGAGGTATTCTCGGCTCGAGACGTGCACAGGGCCAGTTTGCTGGTCATGCGCAACTACGTTAGCTAGAGTCTGGGGGTGACGCGGTCTTGGCGGTCTATTTCTTCTACGACGAAGACGGCCCAGAGCCGTTCCGGTACCTGACGCCAACACGCCAAATTGGCCCGCTGCCGCAACCATACGCGACGGAGATGAGTCCTGGCAGCTACTTGGAGTTTGCCAGAGAGGACCTCGCCAGCGACACGGATCGTGGCCTCATCAACGCGTTTGGGAACGCGAAGCGTGCCTTCCACCTGAGCGTGGATAGCCTCTTGAACCAGTACGGGTTGTTCACCAGGACGCGTCGTGCCAGCTTTCCAGAGAAGCTGAAGTTGGTGGATGCCGCAGGCATGATTCCCATTGGCATCATGCGCAACTTGAATGTCGAGCGGAATCTGCTCGAGCATGAGTACGCCGTGCCCGGGCGGACACGCGTTCAAGAGGCAGTGGACGTCACTACGCTTCTCCTGCTGGCAACGGAGAAGCTAATGGAGCGCACACCTCAAGAGATGGTTGTCGGCTGGAGGAAGCCTGCGATGCACCTGGTGATGCGTCTCGAGCCGCAGCTGGGCGAGCTGAGACTGCACCGCGTTACCGCTCCGGGCAAGTACAAGAAGATGCACGGCACCTCAGTGCTCGTTGGTCTTCGCGGGGTCTTTGGTGAAACATACAGTGAGGGCGTGACCATTTCGGCAGAGCCGTGGAAGACGATACCGCTAATCAAATCCAAGATCACCGAATGGCAGCCGATCATTCGTTCGCTCGTTGAGGCTCAGCGGAGGCAGGCGCAGGTTGAGACAAACATCCATGCGGACGGTGTATCCGCAACGATTGCAGTGACAGTTCCGATCTCACTTCCGGACGGAGTCTCATTCCAGGAAGTTCTTGAGCAGACATCTCAAGATCGCAGGCACGAACGACTCACTGCCACCGACTCGGACAGCCCCGGGGAATCCTGCGACTACCTAGCTAACAAGCACTTCCAGCAGATGTCGCGCCCTGTGGTCTAGAGTGGAGCAGTTGCGGCGTCGAGGGCGCGCCACAGCTGAAGTGCCGGACGTTAGGTACACAGGGGGCAGATGAACCGCGCATTCCACATCCGGACGTTCCTCATCGCACTCGTCGTGTGGCTGGCCTTCCTTATCGCCGGACTGCCCGCCTATTATCAGCAGTACCCGGCAGCCGGGATGGTGGTCTTCTCGGCGATGCTGCTCCCGCTGATCTGGCTGGCCGCGGTCAGGGTCCTCAGCGCGTTCGAACCCTCTCGCCGGATGACTGCGGCGTTATGGTTGGCGTTCTACTTCACAGGCCCGCTCGCTGTACTCGACTACTTGTACTGTGGCGTTTTCCTGGGCGAAGGAATCGGCTTCCTCACGCGCTACTGGTATCTGACGGCGTTCTACATCCTGCCGTGGCCCATTCTGATTGGGGCCTCGTCTTGGTTAACCAGGACCAGGGGTCTCTCGCCTGGTACCTAACAAGTGCTTCCAGCCGACTCACGCACGCGTTAGGCTGAACTGCAGCCGCTCGTTCGCGGCTGAAGCACAGAGACGTTAGGCGGAGGGCATGCAGCAACTCTGGCATTGGTACAAGTCGCCGTACAACCGCATCACCGACTTCTCGGGTCGATCACGCCGCGGCGAGTACTGGACCTTCACGCTCGTCAACGTCCTGGTCCTGTGGGCGGCGACCGCGATCGACTTGTCTTCCGGCACCTACTCAAGCGACGACGGCATCGGTCTCGTCAGCGGTGTGCTCTCGCTGCTGCTCATCATTCCGTCGGTTCCGCTCGCAATCCGGCGTCTACACGACTCGGAGATGAGCGGCTTCTGGCTGCTTGTCGGGTTCATCCCGCTCGTTGGCTGGCTGGTGCATCTGATCAACATGCTCAAGCGTGGGATGCGCGGTCCTAACAGGTACGGTCCCGACCCGCGCGGCCACGTCGAAGTTGCCGCGGCCGAGGATGGCGGTCCTCCGTATGCCGTCACCACAGGTCGGTTCATGGCCTGCCCCTGGTGTGGCCAAACGAATCCGCGCCCCAGGGAATCATGCCAGTGGTGCCACAAGCCCTACCGGGAGCCGTGAGCTCCCGCCTAACAAGCGCTTCCAGCCGACTTCGCAAGTCCTCGGCTACCATGTCAGTCAGCGGGCGCGGCTGAAGCGCCCAACGTTAGGCGGAGAGGGGCTTAGATGAGGTGGTCGAAACGACTGACGGCCACGCTGAGCGCGCTGGCCCTGGTTGGTTTCTCGACGCTTGGTTGTTCCGGCGCAGATCCGGCCACGACGTCCTCACTCACTGACAGCTCCACGCCAGAGATCATCACTCCATCGCCCGGGAATCCTTCAGGTCAGGAGGGGCGGCAGCTGGCCTACATCGTCGGCGTCGATCGTGATGGAGCTGAACTCCGGCTCACCGTCGACTTCGTCGTCTGGATCACCGGGGACGAGGCTGAGGCGCTCGAAGGGGCCGAACCCCCCAACGGCTTCCATATCCTGAACCAGAACAAGCGAAGGTGGGTCTTCCCCGTCGGCCCCGACACCCGCGTCGTTGTCCTGGAGGCGGCGAAGCCGCTTCCAGCGATTACTCCTGACGAGTTCGCGGTGATTCTGGAGGGCGAACGAGCCGGCTGGTCGGACACGCAGCCATACTGGGTCACCATCCGTGATGACACCATCGTCGCCGTCGAGGAGCAGTACGTCCCGTAGGTCTCCCGCCTGACTTCAAGTTTGAATCGCAACACTGAGCCTTTCTGAGGGCCTTCCTACGATTGTGCATAGCATTCCTCCGGGGTCCGGTATCCGAGCCGCTTCCGCGGCCGTGAGTTGAGCTTGGCGGCGATGGCATCGCAGTCG
>JAXMKZ010000036.1 GCA_034370385.1 Coriobacteriia bacterium | reverse complement strand
TAATGCCAGGATTAATTAATACCCATACCCACATGTCTATGGCTCTTTTTCGAGGATTGGCGGATGATTTACCTCTTGATGTGTGGCTTAATGAACATATTTGGCCCATGGAAGCTCATTTAAATGGAGATTACTGTTATTCCGGAGCTATGTTAGCTTGTTTAGAAATGATAAAGTCAGGTACCACCACTTTCAATGATATGTATTTTTTTATGGATGATGTTGCTAAAGCTGTGGACAAATCTGGTCTGAGAGGAGTTTTAAGCCATGGAATGATTGATCTTGGTGATGAGGGAAAAAGAAAAGCAGAATTTAAAGAAACCCATCGTATTATTGAAAAATGCCATAACGCTGCCAATGGTAGAATAACTGTAGCTTTTGGGCCTCATTCACCATATACCTGTTCTAAAGAGCTTCTAAAAGAAGTTCGAAGTGAATCTAATAAGCATGGGAATCCTATTCACATTCATGTGGCAGAAACTGAACATGAGGTTAATCAGATAATTGAAACCCATGGTAAAAGACCTTTTGAATATCTAGAAGAAATTGGTTTTTTGGGTAATGATGTTTTAGCAGCCCATGCCGTTCACATTTCAGATAAAGAAATAGAAATTGTGAAAAAAAATGGTGTTAAAATATCCCATAACCCTGCTAGTAATATGAAACTGGCCTCAGGTGTTTCGCCCATAGATAAAATGATCAAAAAAGGAATTAATGTGTCTTTGGGGACTGACGGTGCCGCTTCTAATAATAATTTAGATATGATAGAGGAAATGAAGCTAGCTGCCCTTTTGCAGAAAGTGCATAATATGGATCCTACTGCTTTGGCAGCAAAAAAAGTATTTGAAGTTGCCACTTACCAAGGGGCCGTTGCTCTAGGTATGAAAAATGATTTAGGCACTATTGAAACTAATAAAAAGGCCGACCTTATTCTTATGGATATTAAATCTCCACACTTAACACCTTTCAGACATCCTCTTTCGCATATTGTTTATTCCGCTAGTGGAAGTGATATCCATACCACCATCTGCAATGGAAATATTTTAATGGAAAACCGAGAAGTTTTAACCATTTCTGAAGAACAGGTTATGGAAATAGGTCAGAATGCTGCTGAAGATATGCTTTCCAAAAACTAATTCAAAATATCATTAATAAATATTGTGAAAATAAAGGAGTTGTTAGCATGAATCAACTGGTATTATTTGATATTGACAAAACCCTAATTGACAAGTCTGAGTGCCACCATCATGCATTTATCTACGCCTTTGAAAAAATTTATAATATAGACACCAATGCAGAAGTAATCAATTATCATGGAAAGACAGATCCTCAGATAATGCACGAGGTTTTAATTGCAGAAGGCCTTAATGAAAGTGATATTTGTCCACTGAAAGATAATTTCCTTAATTGTCTGTCTAATTATTTTATTTCTAATGTAAAATCAGATAAAATTGAAGTAATGGATGGTGCCCGTTCACTCATAAAAGAGCTTGAAAATCAAAATATATTATTAGGCCTATTGACTGGAAATATGGAATCAATTGCCTATGCTAAATTAAATCACGTTGGATTGGGCCATTATTTTAAATTAGGAGGATTTGGAAGTGATAGTTATTATCGGCCAAATTTAGTACCTTTGGCAATCAAAAGGGCTCAGAACAATTTTGCTTTTAATGGAAATAAAAAAAATACTTTTGTGGTTGGAGATACTCCACTTGATATAGACGCTGGACTAAAAGCTGGAATTACTACCATTGGTGTTGCTAGTGGTGATTATTCATTAATAGAGTTAAAAAAATCCGGAGCTAATTTTATTTTAAATGATTTAACAGATTTGAATGGGTTTTTGAAGATATTGAAAAAATAAATCATACCCGGCTAATCAAACCAATTTTCCCATTCCTATTTAAGACAATACTCTTTTTCCAGCCCTCCATAATGTTCGGGAAATCTTCCCGATAGTGGGAACCACGACTTTCTTGTCTTAAAACTGCAGCAGTTATAACCATTTTAGCCGTTTCTATCATATTTTCTACTTCTAAAGCATTTTGCAAGCCCTTGTTGAAGCTAGATCCTTCAGAAACATTCATCCTGCTTAACTCAGAATCCAATTGACTAATAGTTTTTAAAGCCATTCGAAGGCCATTTTCGTTTCTTATGATTGCTACATTGTCCCACATAGTTTTTTGGAGATCTTTTTTGATTTTTTGAGGAGAAATATCTCCATCCTTAATTTTACACTTGATTCTTTTTTCTTCTTGCCTTACAAAATCCTGGTTCAAACCGCCATTTGATTTTAGGGCATTTTCTGCAGCAGCTTTGCCTGCACGTTCTCCAAATACTTGAGTATCCGCCAAAGCATTTCCACCTAAACGATTAGCACCGTGCACTCCCCCAGTAACTTCACCCGCTGCAAATAGATTTCCTACACTACTATGGCCATTTTCATCTATTTTAACTCCACCCATAAAATGATGGGCCGTTGGGGCCACTTCCATCGGTTCTTTACAAATGTCCACACCCACATCAGAGAATTGTAGCACCATAGTTTCCAGCTTTTCTCCAATAATCTCAGGATCCAGATGGGTAACATCCAGATAAATTCCTCCATTTTCAGTGCCCCTTCCTTCCCTGATTTCATTGTAAATAGCCCGGGCCACCACGTCCCTAGTGGCAAGTTCCATACGAGGATCATATTTGCCCATAAATCGATTAAAATCTTTATCAAGTAGTATTCCACCTTCACCCCTTACTGCTTCAGTAACTAAAACGCCCTTACGTGATTCAGGATAAACCATTCCCGTAGGATGGAATTGTACTTGTTCCATGTCAATAAGATCAGCCCCCGCCTTCCAACCCAGAGCAAAACCATCCCCTCCTTTTTGAACAGTGTTAGAAGTTACTGGATAAATATGGCCCGCGCCTCCTGTAGCCAATATAGTAGATTTGGCTTGAAAGCACATCATTTTAGAATCTTTGAGTGAAAGTCCCACTGCTCCTTGGACAGTTCTTCGTTCTTCATCCATAATAAGAGCAGTTATCATAATTTCATCCATGCTATTTATTTTTCGGCGAATAATCTCTTCTTTAAGGGCGGTGATTATTTCATGACCAGTCCTATCCCCCTGAAAACAAGTTCTTCTAAATTTCTGGCCTCCGAAAGGCCTTTGATCAAGCTTTCCCGATTTTTGTCTATCAAAAATCGCCCCATAATTTTCCAAATCCACCAAGCGTTGTGGTGATTCTTCCACTAATATTTTAGCCAGTTTAGGATCATTAATAAATCCTCCACCTTTGAGAGTATCTTCATAATGAATATCTGTATTGTCATCACTATCTAAAAAAGCAAAAGCAGCATTATAACCACCCTCTGCCATTCCAGTACATCCAGATTTAAATGATAATCCTTTAGAAACAATAATCGGTTTTAAATTGTGATTAGAAACTTCTATTGCGGCTCTACATCCCGCGCCTCCAGAGCCAATAATCAGCACATCACATTTATAAAATTCGCTTTCCATGATTTTTCATTGATTATTATGATTATTATAATTTTATGAAAACCACACCAATATAAAATATAAAAATTTTCAAATAAAATAAATTCAATTATAATGGAATTTAAAAAATTAATATAACTGTGAACCATATAAATCAAATACAAGTTTATTAACAGTTCTAATATAACTTTAAAATTAAAGATTTAACTTAATTTAAAAATAATTATTGTGATCTAAAAAATTCCTAATTTTATAGACCATATAATAACTCAAAAATCATTTTGGGGGCATAATTTGGACAAAAAAAAGATTATAAAGCTGGCTAAGAAAGATTTTGAAAAGGCATGGATGGAAAGTGGAAAGCTATTAAAAAACCCACACCATGACCAGCAGCACCCCCGGTTACGCTTCAATACCGGAAAATCACATGTTTTATACGACACCATATGGCAAATAAGACAGGCTTACCTACAACTAGGTTTTCAGGAAACTATAAACCCTCTTTTTGTGGAAGAAGAACATGTTTACAAGCAGTTCGGGCCAGAAGCCCCCGCAGTTCTTGACCGTTGTTTCTACTTGGCCGGCCTTCCAAGACCAGACATTGGTTTGGGAATGGATAAAATAGAAAAAATTGAAAAACTGGGTGTGGAAGTTAATGAAGATCGTTTAAAAGACCTTCAAGATGTTTTTAGAGGTTATAAAAAAGGAGATGTGGAAGGAGACGACTTAGTACATGAAGTTTCTATCTCTCTGGAAGTAGAAGACCATATTGGCCTGCGGGTTCTGGAGAAGGTATTCCCCGAGATACATGAGTTACAGCCCATATCCAGTCGAACTACTCTGAGATCCCATATGACATCAGGATGGTTTATATCATTACAAAATGCTCATAATCACTCTAAATTACCCCTTAAACTATTTTCAATCGATAGATGCTTTAGAAGAGAACAGCGCGAAGATTCAAGTCACCTGATGACTTATCATTCTGCTTCCTGCGTGGTAGTGGACGAAGAAGTTTCCCTGGATGTAGGTAAGGCCATTTCTGAAAGTTTACTGGAATATTTTGGTTTTTCCAAGTTTAAATTCATTCCAGATGAGAAAAAATCCAAATATTACATCCCTGAAACCCAAACCGAGGTTTATGGATACCACCCCAAGCTAAAAGAATGGATAGAAATCGCCACCTTTGGATTGTATTCCCCTATTGCCCTTTCCAAATACGGTATCGATGAAGAAGTCATGAACCTGGGAGTAGGTGCCGAAAGAATGGCCATGGTCCTGAATCAGGCCAATGATATTAGAGAAATGGTTTATCCCCAAATATATGGTAAATGGGAACTCACTGATCGTGATTTGGCCACCATGCTGCGTATAAATTATTATCCGGTCACTGAAGAAGGTAAGGTCCTCATGGAAAACATGATTTCTGTTTGGAGTGAAAATGCATCGGCAGAATCACCCTGCGAATTTACCATATTCTCTGGAGAATTTTTAGGTAAAAATATTACTTTAAAAGCCGTAGAAGAAGAATCAAAAACCCGACTTTTAGGGCCTGCCGCTAAAAATCAGGTTTACATTTATCAAGGCAATATTGTAGGAGTTCCTGTAGAAGGAAAATTAGATGATCCTCTGATAAAAGAGGCCGTAAATAAGGGAATTCCAATTAATACCAGTTACTTAGAGGCTTTAGCTGCTCAAGCCGCCTACAAAGTAGAAGAAATGGTGGTCAGTGGTATGGATGAAATTAAAATTAGAAGCACCATTGCCCGCTCACTTTCTGACATAAACCTGCAGCTGGATAATGTGGCCTTGAATTATATTACTGGGAATAATAAAGAAATTGATATTAGAGGCCCTATATTTTCTACATTGGTTTGTAGAAGGGATTAAATTCCCTTTTTATAAATTAAATGGCCACCCCATTCACAAACATTAGAATAATCCTCCGGAGACTCTCCCCCTGGAATTTGATAATAATTTCTACATGATTTACAAACCAAATAATTATTATGATTATCTAAGTCACTTATTCTCTCAGGAATAGCCTTATACACAGTAACATCTGTTTTAATAAGCTTTAAAAAAGTCTTATAAGCCACTATTGTGTCTTCAACCAATTCCTAAACGATCATCATACACATCAGTTAGAACACCACCATCAACCATGCCGGATTTATCAACATCAATGGCCCTAATCAACTCCTCATACAAACCAGAACGACACATCTCCTTAATACCATCCAAAACCTCAGCTAAACCCGGAACATCCCAACCATAAAGCAAATCAAAAAATCCAACATCTCCTGATAATACCTACGCTCCCGCTCCTCAATACTCCTCTCAGTAAACCCCATAATAAAACCTTTTACTTATTTGCTCATTATAGATTTTATTTTCACTCCGATTAAACCTGTGAGTGCTGCTATTACTCCTCCAATAAACATTGTGACTATTATAAAAATGATAGTCATTCCTGGGCCATGAACATTCATTCCTAAAACCCCATAACGATCTTGATTTTTAATAAGTCCTAAAATCAGAATCATTAAATTAATTAAAAACATTATAATAGCACCAGTAATAAAACCACTTTTTAAAGCATCCTTAAAAGTACCACCCAACATATAAGCAGCTACAAAACCACCAACCAATACTCCCAAAACCGTCATCCTCAAAAATAAAGACGAAGCAAAACCTACACCAACCCCTAAAATCAAAGCATACTTCAATTTATTTCTAATAGGTTTCAATTTACTCGACATTGAATACTCTAACTCACCACCACACTGACATAGCCCAAAATCATCAACAGACTCACCAGATTGAAGCTCATAAACACCCTTACAATCATTACAAACCAAAAAACCAACAGAACCATCTTTCATATAGAATTCACCACACAACCCCTTAATTAAAAATTGATCATCCAATATCTTGCACCAACTCAGGAATAGATTTATATTCAGTCACATCCGTCTTAATAAGTTTAAAAAAAGTTTTATAAGCACGAATAACATCGCCCTCATTAATCTTCAAACGGCCATTATTTACAGCACTACAGCCAGCGAGAGTCTGGATAAACAAATCCTCCGTAGACCTATAAGTAGAAATGTTTTTAACGTATTCAGTAAGATCCGAATAATCCAATGAGAATTCCATTACTTCGAACATTAGTTCAATAAGTTTGTTGTATAGTTTTTTGGCGTTTTTGTCTTCCCATCTGACTTTTTTTAGTGCTTGAAAATATTCGGGAGTAGGTTCCGGTAACTCATTGGGATTTACACTATCAAAATCATCTAAAGTAAATATAATTCGTTCATCAAGTCGACTAAAGTAAATATTTAAAGTATCATCCCAATTAGTGGCTCTTTTTGTAAACATGCAATAAGTAAACTCAATAAAACTATAAATAGAAAGGAATTGTTTAGCAGTTACCAAAGACCGACCAACAATAGTGGCAAAAAATCCGCCAAACATTAAATTATCCCTTGCAAGTTTCAAAACCCTCACTTGAAGCAACTCATCCAAATCAAAAACCCTTTCCCTCGAAACATCATTCTCCAGCTTAACAGCATCGATCAATTCAACATAAAGTCCCGATTCATTCATATATTCAATTTCTGCTAAAACCTCATCCAAACCACCAATATCACAATCACTCAAGTACGAAAAAAGCCGATTTATATCTTTAATTCCCCTTTCTCGTTCTTTTTCATTAGCCATTTCTTCAATTTTTTCTGAAAACCCCATAAGTCATCCCACAATATTAGCTATAAACATTAATATTACTCTACAATGAATTAAGGTATTTCTGGTATGAGGAATTTAGCAAGGTCTTCAAGGTTGGGCATTGAGAATTTCATTAAATCTGATACTGAATTAAAAATTGAATTCCATGTATCAAAAGGATCTAAAGCAAATTTGGCTGTTGAAATTATGTTCATTATAGTACTAATTTCATTTTCAGCTGCTGGAAACAATTTAACTAAAAATTTCTGTAAAATGATCTCACCTAAATTCGGACTTAAATTTAACATTGCCGTACTCCACTTAGAAATATAGTTTTCCGCCCAAGGCTCATATAAAGTATCATGATAACGTTGAATTGTATTAGAAATCGTTTTTACTTGTTTCCCTAATCCGAAATATTTTGCTATATTGCCCACAGTTCTTAAAGAATTCATAATTGCATTATTTACACCTTGTAACCATTCATTAGGAACTAATGCTGTTGCAACACCTATTACAAGTTCACCAGTCAATTTCAACCAAAATATTTCGTTTTCGGTTAATTCTTCATTGGTTGGTTCTGGTTGTTTTATGGTCATGTTCCAATTTGCTATTTTAGCATCTTTTACTCCACTTACAACATCTCTTACGCTGCGAATATCCCTAGGCAACTGATCATTAGATACTTTTGGTTGTGGATCCCATGGAGGCTTAAGATCTGGCTGCTTATCTGGTTTCGGCACATCATCAGGCCATTTATATTCATGGCTAGGTGTCTGATAAGTCGGAGATCTAACATCCAAACTAAAACTGGCCTTATTATTACCACCATTAGAATCACTCATGGCCGCAGTGGATCTCCATTTACCATTAAAAACCTTAACAATCGGCTTCGCTGCCACAGCATGTGTACTGGTTAAATCACCATAAACACTCACCATATTCACAAAATAACCAATATTCATGGCCTGCAACACCAAATCCAAACTAACACTATCATTAACTAACAACAAACCAGCATTCCACACACCACAGGCCACATCATACACTCCAGGTCCTTGAGAAGATAATAACTTCAAACCCACCGGAATCTTATAATTCAACTTAGCATCACACGATTTAGGGCCTAAATTACTAAGACTAATAACCAAATGAACCGTATCACCAATACCCACACTACTAGCATTACCTGTAATAATTCACAGGCCCTATTCATTTTCTATTCGAATTTAGAAAAATTTTTATTTAATTTTTATAAACTTCAGTATCTCCTAAGGGATTTATTTGTGTTAAATCGGTTTTAAATAATTTAAAATAAGTTTTATAGGCCATTATAATGTCCTCTTTATCTGCCGAAGCACCATCCCTGGATAGGGCACTGCATGCCGTTAAAAAATTAATCACACTATTTTCAGCATAAAAAAACTTATAATCCTCCTTAAAATTATTCAACAGATAATACTCACGAAAACCCTCCAAACGTGTTAAAAGCTTCTTAGCATCATCAGACCAACTCAAATTTTTCATTGACTCAAAAAATTCTGCACTTGGCTCTGGAACCTCCTCCACTAAATCAAAATCAAACAAACCATAAACTATACGCTCATCCAAACCACCAAAATAAATCTTATCATAATCCTCCTTATCCAACATCTGACCTCGCCAAATAAAATAAATATTCTTAAGAAAAATACAAAAATTAGTAAAACCTTGAAATCCCGCCACCAAGGGATGAAGAATAATCAAATTAGGCCTCAAATAATCATTAGCACATTCAAACAACCTATTATTTTTATTATAAGACTTAATAGGTAAATTCACCAACATAGCATAATTACCTAAGCTTGTAACCTCATAAAACTCCTTAACAAGAGCTACAACAGCATCATCACATACTTCATCCAACTCATCCACTTTCAACTCAAATTTATCACGAGCATTATCTGATTCAGACTTAGACAACTCATCAAAATACAAACTCAAAAACAAACTAAAGAAAACAAACTGCACACCAATCAAAACATCAGAATACATAGAAGAAACAATATCCTGACTCTCCAAACCTAAAAGCAAAAACACGATAAAAACCGGAACAGCAAAACCCACCGCACAAACCTTAACCAACTTATCAACCACATCCGACCCAAAATAATACTTAATTAACCTACCAGATACCAAACCAAGTAAAATAATTATAAAATACGGCCAAAACAAATTAAAAGCAAAAAAATAAACTAAAATAATTATAAAAAACATGAAACCAAGAACCAAATAACCACGATACCGACCAAACCCTAATTTATCACCAGCCATTAAATCAAACCACCACAATAATACATCTAAAATATAATTACTTATCCCAATTAATCAACTCAGGAAGAGCCTTATACCCCGTCACATCAGTATTAATCAACTTCAAAAGAGTCCTATAAGCCCTAACAGTATCATCAACACCAATAAACATACGACCATCAGCCAAAGCACTAAACGCCGCAATCAAACGAATAAAAATATTCTCCGAAGCACCATAAGAATCATCCCACTTATTATCAAAACCCAACGAAAACATCATCACATACATCATTAATCGTTTCATTTTTTTGTATAGTTCTTTGTTTTCCCATTTGACTTTTTTTAATGTTTTTATATGTTCAGATGTGGGTTCTGGCAACTCTTCAAAACTAACCACATCAAAATCATCCAAAGCAAAAATAATACGTTCATCTAGGCCGCTGAAATAAATATTCATCAAGTCATCTTCACCAATATTATTCTTATGAAGATAATAAACCGATTCAATAAACATATAAATCGTGAAAAAATCCTTAACAAAAAAATCAGACCGTGAAAAAACAGTATACAACAAACCACCCATTCCAAGATTATCCTTAGCCAAACTAATCAAACGATAATCATACACATCAGTTGGAACACCACCATCAACCATACCTGATTTATCAACATCAGTAGCCCTAATCAACTCCTCATACAAACCAGAACGACACAACTCCTTAATACCATCCAATACCTCAGCTAAACCTGGAACATCCCAACTATAAAGCAAATCAAAAAGATCCAACATCTCCTGATAATACCTACGCTCCCGCTCCTCAATACTCAGCTCAATCCTCTCATTCAAACCCATAATAAAAACCTTTTCACCATTGCTATTAAACAAGTATTATTAATTAAATATTATTTTAGGTTATGCATTTGGATCCTGAAGTGGTTTAATAATGAAAACTTTTTCAAAATTACCCCGATCAGGCAAATCACTCTCAAGTAAAAAGCTCACAACAACATCAACAAAAGCCATAGTAGTACCAATTGGATCTGATACAAATTCACCATACCCAATCATTTTTATAGCCAAAGAAATTTTTTCTGCCTTATCCGGGAAAAGCTTAAGTAATAAAGTTTTAAAAACTTCCATACCATAATTAAAACCTACAGTTTGTATTACTGTATCGATACCATTAACAACATTCTCAACCCAAGTGCCCTTAATAGCCCGATTAACATCTTTCAAAGCTTGATTTACTATTGTTTTGTATTTATTATTTCCAAACCACTTCGCTATAATTCCAACAGCCTGTGGAACTTTTATATATTGGCCTGCAATCCCACTTAGATATTCCCCAGCGGATCCTAATGGTTTACTTGCTATTTCTATTCCCACTAAGAAAAGAACTTCTGCGGCTAATTTAATAGTAGTTCCAACCCAATCCTCATATTCTTCTGGAGTAGGTTCTGGGCCAGGATCCCCTGTCCAATCTGGCATTTTAGGTGGTTCATTAGGCTTTTTATTATCATTTTGCCCACTATCTTGGCTATTGTCTGTTGGAGTGTAGCTCGTGAAATCTCTAATATAACGGATATCTCTTTGTAATTGAGTTTTAGGAGTGTTATCAGGAGTGATAGAACCACCATCACCGCCGCCGCCATTTCCGCCACCGTTGCCACCACCATTACCTCCATTACCAGATCCACCTGCGCCTCCGGATCCTCCACCATTACCACCGTTTCCTCCGTTGCCTGATCCACCGTTGCCACTACCAGACCCACCATTATCGATTGGTTTTAATCCGTCAAATGCAGAGGAATTAATAACCGTTGGCGTAACATTACCCAGCACACTGGCACAAACCATAGACCAAACCATATGATTATTAGAAATATTCAAATTATCATAAACATCCACCACATGATTAAAACAACCAGCACCCAGAACCTGCAACACCAAATCCAAACAAAAACTATCATTAACTAACAACAAACCAGCATTCCACACACCACTGGCCACATCATAGGCCCCCGGCCCTTGAGAAGATAATAACTTCAAACCCACTGGTATCTTATAATTCAGCTTTGCATCACACGCTTTAGGGCCCAGATTACTAAGACTAATAGTCAAATGAACTGTATCACCAATACCCACACTACTAGCATTACCCATGATACTCACAGCCAAATCCGTGGCCTCAGAAGTCACATTCAAAGCATTAATAATCTCTAGCACCCTATAACTAAATTAATTTAGAAATATCGGTTCTAATGATTTTAAATAAGGTTTTATATGCTATTAAAACGTCTTCAGTTATTATTTTTTGTCTGTTCTCTTTAACGGAGCTGCATCCTGATAAAAATAGGATTATATCCATTTGAGTTGTAAGAAAAGAGGCTTCTTTAACGCCATATCCATTAAAAGCATGGAATCTTAAAACTCGTTCCATCCTAGAATAAAAATCTTTAGTTTTCCTATTTTCCCATTTGATTTTTTTTAATTTCTGAAAGAAATCATTAGTAATTTCAGGATTTTCTTCTATTCTATCAAAATCCAATAAATAAAATGTGATTTTTTCACCCAAACCACTTTTAAATAAATTTAAAACATCATCAGGCATTAAATCTCTTTCTAAATTCATGGAATAGATCCATTCCAAAAATGGAAAGAAATAATAAAACATCGGATAATTAATGAGATCTGAAGAAAAAATGCCTGGCTTATGATTGAGATTTTCATGTGCAAGAGTCAAAAGATAACTTTCACTAGCAATTTCTAAACTATTATCACTCATAGCCGAAACAGGCTCTTTCCAATTAGAAAAAATATCAAATAAGTCAAAATAAATACCTGAATCTAACAACTCGATTAAAAGAACCACCAAGCCATCGATATCCTCATCAGGATATTTATTCTTCAACTTTTTCAATTCATAATGACCAAGATCATTGCGCGTAGGAATCTGCAGATTTTTTAGAATAGACATTAAGATAACTCCTCATTTATATTTGTTTACTAAATCATTAAATTTTTGTGAAAGTTCTTGAAGTGATAATTGATCTAACATATATATTGCTGGAGCAACATATTTTTCGAGTGCTGGGAACCTAACAGCCAGATTTCTCAATCCCAGACCAATTATTGTTGTTGGCCCAACCCCAGTTATCGGTGTGAACAAAAGTTCTTCAATAGTTGGTACCATATACTTTCCGTATCTTACTGTTGTTGACATTATAAAATCTGCTAATCTGACTCCAATCCAAGTTAAATACATTAGACTTGTTGATAATGCTCCTAAAATTGAATTTAAAAGTAATTGTAAATACTCACCAGATTTATTAGGAATAATGGCAAGCGCACATCCTATTAAAGCTCCAAGCAAAATTATAGCATATAATAACCAAGGTTCATCCCCATTTTCTTCTTTTGATTCATCATTATCATCATTAAATGGATTTAGTGTCCAGTCTGCTATTTAGCATCTTTTACGCCACCAGTAATATCACGTACACTGGCAATATCTCGAGGTAATTGATCATTTGAAGGAGTTGGTTTAGGCGGATATTTAGGCTTAGGAGTAGGCTGAGGTTGCGGCTCCTTATCTGGCTTTGGTGTAGGAGTAGGTTGAGGAGTAGGAGTAGGATCCGGTAAACCCGGCCATTTATATTCATGGCTAGGTGTCTGATCAGTCGGAGATCTGACATCAAAACTAAAACTGGCCTTATTATTCCCACTATTAGAATCACTCATGGCCGCAGTGGACCTCCACTTACCATTAAAAACCTTAACAATCGGCTTCGCAGGCACAGCATGTGTACTGGTTAAATCACCATAAACACTCACCATATTCACAAAATAACCAATATTCATGGCCTGCAAAACCAAATCCAAACTAACACTATCATTAACTAATAACAAACCAGCATTCCACACACCACTGGCCACATC
>JAXMKZ010000035.1 GCA_034370385.1 Coriobacteriia bacterium | reverse complement strand
ATTGAAGTTAGTTTTTCTAAAACTGTTCACCAACAAACGCTGTGGGTGATAGGCTCGGTGGGTACGATTGTTATGGGCGTCCGTCTGCTCGAATGGTTTTTAGCGCATTTAGCCTGAGCGTTTTTTTGTGGGACTTTTGTGTGTTCAACGCTGGCTTTGTATGATTACACACTTAGCGCTTTGTACAAGGAAACTCTGCGCTACTCTGCGCTTAACTTTGTGCGACTCTGCGGTTAAATAAAACCGGCCGGGATTTTTTAAGCGGCGTTTTTTAACCGCAGAGTAACGCTGAGTTATGCGCAGAGTCTCGCAGAGTTTTTTTGTGGGACTTTTGTGCGTTCAACGCTGGCTTTGTATGATTGCAAGCTCGGCGCTTTGTATATAAGGAAGCTCTGCGGTTAGATAATGCTATACTTCGCCAAATTTGAACCGGATGGATGGGACGTAATTTTATGAGTGCTGTAGCCTTGCATTTGTACGAAAAACTTAATGAAGCGCCTGATGATAAAGCGCGCTCAAAAGCAATTGTTGAAGCTTTTAGCGAATTGGAAGAGCGTTATCCTAATCTTAGGGAGGTGGCTACTCGGCATAATTTGAGCGAAACCGAATTGCGCTTACAAAAGGAAATAGAGCAAACTCGGCTTGAGATTAAAACGGTTGAGGCGAATCTGCAAAAGGAAATTGAAAAAACGCGCATTGAAATCAAAACGGTTGAGTCGAATCTGCAGCTTGAAATCAAAACGGTTGAGGCGAATCTGCAGCTTGAAATCAAAACGGTTGAGGCGAATCTGCAGCTTGAAATCAAAACGGTTGAGGCGAATCTGCAGCTTGAAATCAAAACGGTTGAGGCGAATTTACAAAAGGAAATCAAAACGGTTGAGGCGAATTTACAAAAGGAAATCAAAACGGTTGAGGCGAATTTACAAAAGGAAATTGAAAAAACGCGCATTGAAATCAAAACGGTTGAGGCGAATTTACAAAAAGAAATAGAGCAAACTCGGCTTGAAATCAAAACGGTTGAGGCGAATCTGCAAAA